>NZ_RAWQ01000138.1:0-28844 GCF_003668965.1 Corallococcus sp. AB030 | reverse complement strand
GGCGCGCCGGGAGGACGCGAGGGCTCGGGGCATGGGGGGCTCGTGGCTCTTGAGGAAGCGGGAATGGAGGAAACCTACATCGGAGACGGGACGCCGTGCGGGCCAACGAACCGGATTGAGCCCGTCTTCCCTGAAAGGAACGCTGGGAGCGCATTCCCACCGTGCGGTGGGCGCTCTAAGATGATCGCCGCTTCAACCTGGACCCACCCATGCCTCCTCGCCGTCCATCACCGTCATCGCGTTCGGGCACCGGCCGTTCGGCCGGAGGCGCGACGGCGGACCGCCGACCCAAAGCTCCCGCGGGGGGTGGCTCCCGCCGCGTCTCCGCCGTGCCGGATGAAGACTGGTCCGCGCCACTCTCCGGCGAAGACAGCCAGGACGGGGGAGACCCGGAGCTGTACGGCGACGCGGAGCCCGTTCGCTCGCGCACGGGCGAGACGCGGGTGGCCTCCATTGACGACGTGCGTCCGGAGGCGGAGGAGCCCGCCGAGGACGAGGACAACTCCGAGACGACGCGCGCCGGCCCCCCGGTGCTGATGCTGGTGCTGGACGGCCCGGACAAGGGGCGCAAGAAGCGCTTCAAGGGCGTGCGCATGGTGGTGGGGCGCAGCAAGGACTGCGACTTCGCCCTGGGCGACCAGACGGTGTCCCGGCGCCACCTGGAGCTCGTCTACGGCGAGAGCGGCGTGGTGATGCGCGATCTGGGCGGCATCTCCGGCACCCAGGTGAACGACCAGAAGGTCGACGAGTGCATCCTGAAGCACGGGGACGAAATCTCCGTGGGCAAGACGCGCCTGCGCTTCGTGGACGAGGGCGAGCTCATCAAGGAGATGCGCGCCAAGGCCGAGTCCGGCGAGGCGGACGAGAAGAAGGAAAAGAAGGAGGAGAAGAAGGACCCGCGCCTGGATGAGAAGACCAACGCGAACTACAAGATCGCGGACCTGATGCGCGACGAGAAGGCGCGCAAGACGGGCGTGCCCCGTCCGCGTCCGGTGCGTTCAACGGCGCGCGAGGGCTTCAAGATCACCTTCAAGATGAAGGTGGGCGCGGCGGTGGGTGGCCTGGTGCTCCTGATGCTGATCGCCGGTCTGGCGATGTCCGGCGGGAACAAGCCGCCGCCCAAGCCGGTGGTGGACCCCAGCCAGGCGCGCGCGCAGGAGCTGATGCAGCGAGCGCGCGACAAGGTGCGCGACGGCGAGTACCCGGACGCGGTGCGCTTCGCCCAGGAGGCGGAGAAGCTGCGCGTGGGCATCGACGTGGACGGCGTGGCCAAGGCGGCCCAGCAGCTCCAGGACATCATGGACGCCTTCCAGGCGACCCGGGACCTGATGGCGGAGAACCGCTACCCGGACGCGCGCGCGAAGCTGACCGGCACGCCGCAGGGCACGGCGCGCACGGACGAGGCGCGCAAGAAGCTGGAAGAGGAGCTGGACGCCCGCGAGCAGAAGTACACGCTGGACCTGGTCGATGCGGCGCTGACGGAGCGCCGGCCGGACGACGCGCGCACCCTCATCGCGGAGCTGCCGCAGGGCACGCGCTCGCTCTACGAGCAGAAGCTCACGGACCTGGTGAACCAGCTGGCCAAGGAGGCGCAGCAGGCCGCGCGGCAGGCGGGTGTCCGGCAGGCGGTGGCCGCGGAGAACGCCAAGCAGCGCCGCGCGGAGTTCGTGGCGGAGGCCTTCCAGGACGTGGAGCGCCGCTTCAACGGCGGGGACTTCCAGCGCGCGTCGCTGGAGGTGGACCGGGTGATGGACAAGTACCGGAGCGAGGCGGACATCCAGGCCCGCGCGCGCAACCTGAAGAAGCTCATCCCCCAGTTCCGCTCCGCCTTCGAGGAGGGCCAGAAGAAGTACGAGAACAACTCGTTGGAGGCCTCCGTGAAGCCGCTGCGCCGCGCGGTGGAGGTGTACCGGCAGATTGGCTTCGCTGGCTCGCTGGGCGACACGCTGGACAACGAGCTGGCCTCCGCGTCGGTGGCGGCGGGGCAGGCGGCCTTCAAGCGCAAGGAGTTCCCACTGGCGGGCCGCAGCTTCCGAGAGGCGCTGCGTCTCAACCCGGGTGACTCGCGCGCCCGCGACGGCCTGGACGAGCTGCAGAAGAAGGTGGAGGAGCTGTACCTGTCGGCGTACATCTCGCGCGACCGCGACCCGGCCCTGGCGACGGAGCAGTTCAAGATCGTCATCGAGTCCTCCGCGGAGGGCGCGGACGTGAAGCGCAAGGCGGAGATGGCGCTGAGCGACCTGCAGAAGGCCGGCGGTTCGTAGCGCGTAGCTGGAGTCAGGGGGCCGCCGCCCGTGGGATGAGGGTGGGCGGCCTCTTTCATGTATCCCTGTCACACCTGTCGTCGTGCGCGGTCTGGAGACACCGGATGAACGAGTCGTCGTTGCGTGAGCTGGGCATGGACCTGTTCGAGGAGCGCCAGTTCGAGCGCGCCCTCGCCGTCTTCGCGGAGGCCGTTCGCCGCGTGCCCGCCGACCACCGCTCGCGCATGCTGGCGTCCCGGTGTCTGGCGGAGCTGGGTGAGCGCGAGCGCGCCGTCACCGCGTACCACGCGTGCGCGGAGGGGCTCCTGCGCCGTGACTACCTCTTGAGCGCCATGGCCGCGTGCAAGCTGGCCCTGGAGCTGTCGCCGAACGAGCGCCGCCTGAAGGAGACGCTCTACCGCGTGCACTCGCGCGCCGCGCGCAGCGCCCCGGGCCGCGCCGCCGTGCCGCCGCCGCTGCCGCCGGAGCACCTGTACGACGGCAAGGTGGACACGGACCTGATGGGCCTGGTGGGCGAGGAGCTGTCCAACCGCGCCATTGAAGTGCTGGCCGCGCCGGACACCGGCGGCACCGCGGATCCGCAAAGCCGTCCGCCGCTGCCGCTGTTCGCGGACCTGGACCGGGACGCGTTCCTGGACCTGGTGGGGCGCATGGTGTGGCGCACCATCAAGCCGGAGGAGGTCATCAGCCGCGAGGGCGAGCCGGACGACCACCTGCACGTCATCGTCGCCGGCAAGGCGGAGGTGACGCGCCGGACGGACGGCGAGGACCGCACGCTGGGCTTCCTGGGCGGCGGCTCCATCTTCGGCGAGCTGGCGCTGCTCACGGGCGCGCCTCCCACCGCGTCGGTGACGGCGGTGTCGGACTCGGAGGTTTTTGAAATCCGCCGCGAGCACCTCAACGCGGTGGCGAAGAGCCACCCGGCGGTGCCGCAGCTGCTGGCGGACTTCGCGCAGCAGCGCATGATGCGCAACCTGATGGCGAACTCGCCCCTGTTCCAGCAGCTGCCGGAGTCGGAGCGGGGCGCGTTCTTCCAGCGCTTCACCTTCCGCGCGCTGCAGCCCGGCGAGAGGGTCCTGGTGGAGGGCGAGTATTCCCAGGGCCTCTTCCTGGTGCTGGCCGGCGAGCTGACGGTGCAGAAGGAGGACCCGGCGGGCGGCATGGTGACGCTGGGCGTGCTGCGCGAGGGCGACGTGGCGGGAGAGATTTCACTGCTCACGGGCCTGAGGGCCACGGCCACGGTGTCCGTGACGCGCAAGACGGCGGCGGGGTGGCTCAAGCGCGAGGCCTTCCAGGAGCTGGTGACGTCCTTCCCCAACATCCGCACGTACCTGGAGCAGCTGTCCGACCGCCGCCTGAAGCAGATTGGCGAAGCGCTGCGCCCGCTGGAAATCATCGACGCGGACGACATGATGCTGGAGCCGGAGACCGGGGCCGCCTGAGATGGTGCTGACTCGAACCCGGGTGGTGAGCGGCATGGCGGCGGTGCTCGCCGCCGCGCTCGTGTTGTTCCTCTGGCCGCGCGAGGAGCCGGGCGTGAAGGACGCCGTCACCCGGCGCATCATCGCGATGACGCGCTCGGCGGAGGAGAAGGACGTGGGCGGGGTGATGGAGGGCGTGTCCGAGCGCTTCAAGACGAAGGACGGCTGGAGCAAGCAGGACGTGCGCGGAATCCTGGCCGCGCAGGTGCTGCGGGGCCAGTGGGTCCGCATCTTCACCACCGACATCGACGTGCACGAGGTGTCGCCCACGCAGGGTGACTTCCAGGCGCGCTTCATCTTCGGCCGCTCGGAGGCGGACAAGCTGGAGGACCTGGCGAAGGACAGCGTCCTCAACGCCTACGCCATCGAGGGCACCTTCGAGAAGGAAGAGGATGGCGAGTGGCGCGTGGTGAAGGCGAAGCAGCGCCAGTTGGACCCCTCGGAGCTGCTCTAACGCGTCACCGCTTCGGGTGACTGCTGCTGGAAGAGCGGCCCCGCCTCCGTGAGCCAGGCCTTGGCCATGGCGGGCTGGCCGCTGGTCTCCAGGCGCTTCTTGATGTCGTTGGCGCGCGTGGCCAGCTGCTCCACGGGCGCGCCCTGGGCGCGGGCGCGCACGAGTGAGAAGTAGTGCTGCTGGCACCCGGAGGCGAACTCGCCCTGGGCGAAGAGCAGCTCGCCCAGCGCCGCGTACGCCTCCGGCATGCTGCCCGCGCCCGTCTCCGGAGCCACGGCGGTGAGCAGCGACTTCGCGCCGTCGAAGTCCTTGCGCGCGAGCAGCAGCGCGCCCTTGGCGTACTGCGCCCGCGCCAGCCCCACGCCGCGCGCCGAGAGCGCCTTGTCGTAGGCCGCGAGCGCGTCGTCCTGACGGCCGGCCGCCTCCATCACGCCGCCGCGCGTGAGCCAGTACCGGTCGTCCTTGTCCAACGCGGGCAGCTCCTTGCCGTCCGCCGTCCGCACCTTCACCTCGCGGAAGGTCTTCTCGTAGGCGTCCAGCATGGCCAGCGCGCCCTCGCCGTCGCCCTGGGCCTGGAGCAGCCGCGCGCCCTCCAGCGTCAGGAGTGGCGCGGTGGGCCGCTTCGCCGCCGCCGCCTCGAAGGCCTGGCGGGCGTCCGGGGCGCGCTTCACCGCGAGCGCACGGCCCCGGGTGAAGAGGGCGTAGTGCTCGTCCGGCCAGGCCTTGAGCGCCGCGTCCACGTGGGTGAGCGCCTCGTCAGGGGAGCCCTTCGCCAGGGAGACTTCCGCCTGGGCCACCGCCATGCGGGCCTGGAGCGCGGGCGTCAGCTCCTTGCCGCGCGAGCGCACCTCCTCCAGCAACGCCGTCACGCCGTCCGGAGGCCGCCCCGCGTACAGCTGCGCCAGGGCGGACGTCACCCGCGACAGCAGGTGGTCCGGGTTCGCGGTGGTGGCGCGCGCGAAGGCCTCCACGGCCTGGGGGAACATCCCCTCGTCGAGCAGCGCTTCACCGTAGGCCACGGAGAAGCGCGGATCCTTCCAGGCCCCTTCCGCCGCGCGCGCGAAGGCCTGGCGGGCCTCCGAGAGGTGCCCCTCCTTCTGCAGCAGCCGCGCCTGGGCCAGCGTCAGCCGGGGGCTGTTGGCGCCCTGGGACTTGAGCTCCTCCAGCAGCTTGTGCGCCTCCGCCGTCTGCCCCGAGCCCACGAGCAGCAGCGCCCGGGCGCCGTAGCGCTCACCGGAGCGCGAGCCCAGCGTCTCCGCGCGCTCCAACTGTTCGCGCGCCTTCGCTTCCGCGCCGGGCTGGTGGTGGGTGAGCCACAGCTCCGCCTGGAGGTCCGCGGCCAGCGCCCGCGCGTCGCGCGAGTCCGGCGCGAGCGCGAAGAGGGCCTCCAGGTTCTGCTGCGCCATGGCCAGGTCGCTGGGGTTGCCCTTCAGCACCGCGGAGCGCGCCGTGCGCAGGTGGGCGTCCACCTCCTGGCGCACCTGCCCCTGGTGCACGTACCAGGCGACACCCGCGGCGAGCAGCACGGCGACGGCGCCAATCTGGGCCAGGGCGCTGCCCAGTCCCTCGCGACGCTTCCAGTCACCGCGGCCCGACGTTTCCATGGGGGTGGCCTCACGCGCAAAGATTGAAGATTTTCAGACAGTTATGCGAAGTAGGACGGGCATGGACAGATAGGTCCGGCCCCCTGGGGTGTCAACGGGTGGGGGCAGCACGCACGCGGGGGCGGCACGCCCCGGAGGCACGTCATGGCCGTCTACACGACACTTCCCCCCGAGGCCTTCACCCACGTGGCGGAAGTCTGGGGCCTGGGGGCGGTGCGCTCCATCACGCCGATTCCCCAGGGCTCCATCAACACCAACCACCGGCTGGAGACGGACTCAGGCCGCGTCTTCGTGCGCCACACGACGGTGCGCTCGCCGGACGACCTGCGCTTCGAGGCGTCCCTGTTGGCTCACCTGTCCCAAGCGCACTTCCCCGCGCCGGTGCTGCTGGTGCCTCCGGGGCCCACGCCCTTCCTGGAGCTGCACGGCGGGCGGATCAGCGTCTTCAAGTGGCTGGCCGGCGAGGAGTACACCCGCGACCGCCTCACGCCGGAGGTGCTGGAGCGCCTCGGCGCCGAGCTGGGCAAGCTGCACCGGGTGACGCAGTCGTTCGGTGGCACGCGCGCGAATCCCTACGGCCCCGGCGTGGTGAAGGGCTGGCTGGAAGGCCTGTCCCAGCGGCCGGAGCCGGAGCTCGTCTCGGTGGCGGCGGAGCTGGAGCGGTACCTCTCGCGCGTGGAAGCCGAGCGCCAGGGACTGGAGCCCCGGGGCGTCATCCACGCGGACCTCTTCCTGGACAACGTGAAGTGGCTGGGCGACCGCGTGGGCGCCTTCTTCGACTTCGAGATGGCCTGCGTGGACGCGTACGCGCTGGACGTCGCCGTCACCCTCAACGCGTGGTGCTTCGAGGGGGCCTACCAGCCGGAGCGGTGTCAGGCGCTCCTTCGCGGCTACCAGGACGCACGGCCGCTGTCGGACGTGGAGAAGCGGGCGCTGTACGGCCACGCCCTCTACGGCGCGGTGCGCTTCACCACCAGCCGCATCCGCGACTACCACCTGTCCCCGCTGGGCGCGGACAAGCTCGCGCCCAAGGACTTCCGCACCTACCTGTCCCGCGCGCGGGCCCTGGATGACATGGGCCCGGACGGGTTGAAGGCGCTCGTGGGCGCCTGAGGGGAAGGCAGGTGGCTAGATGCCGGAGAGGATCTTCCAGTCGCCGCCGACCTTCTGGAACACCATCTGCTCCAGCTCCGAGTCCGACTGGGGCCGGGCGTTGAGGCCGGGCATGCGCCAGGACGCGTTCCAGTAGTAGATGGCGAGCGCGACGTCGTCCTCGCGGAACTCCACGCGGCGGATGTTGAAGTCCACCTTGGGGTTCTGCAGCTTCTGGAAGAGGGACCGGAGGTGGGACTCGAGGTTGACGGCGGTGAGGTCGTCCGTCGGGTCGTCCGGGGTGCCGCCGTCGTCGCGGAACTTCGGGGACACCAGCGCCTGGATGGCCTTCGCGTCGCGGGCCTCCAGGGCGGCGCGATACTTCTCCATCACGGAGAGGATGGCGCGGGTTTCACCGGTGTCTTCCAGCTCCGTGCCGGGGATGCGCTTCGGGGCGCATGCGGCCAGGAAGAAGACGGCGCAGAGGGCGAGGAAGCGGTTGTGCATGGCGGGGCCTTATGGGTTCAACCGCATTTGTGTCAACCCATTCCCCGGCCCCGCCGCCCTCCGTGCGCTTTGACTATTTGGCGCGGATGACTTCAGCGATGAAGCGGTTGAGCACGGGCAGCTCGCCGTCGAGGATCTTGAGGCCCTCGGTCTTGATGATCGGCTCGGCAATCATCGCCACCGGCTTGAGCAGGAAGGGCACCTTGAGCGACAGCTCGCCCTCCATCTTGCGCTCCGTCTGGCCATTACCCAGGTCGCGCAGCTTCAGCACGCCCGTGTTCACCAGCATCTTGGAGATGGTGTGGGACGTGGGCGTGTTGGTGAAAGTGAGCTGCCTGGTGCGCTTGTCGTAGGTGGACGTCTCGATGAAGGCGAACCACTCCGGCGACACCTTCTTGGGGCCCACGGAGGAGATGACGGGCTTGGGGCGGTAGCGCACCTTGCGGTGCACGCGGTCACCGTCGACGCGCACCTCCTGGGGCTGCAGCTCCAGCAGCACGCCGTGGTGCTGGAGGAGGTACGGAAAGTAGCGCTCGTCCAAGAGCGCGCGCTCCACTTCGTCCACCGTCCCCTGGATGTACTGCGTCTTCTCGAAGTGCATGCCCCATCCACCTTTCCGTCGATGCGTGAGTCGTCTCTCTCGCAGGGGCCCGCGTCTAGCGGAAAGCCTGACGCGGCACCAGGGGCCCGCGATAGGCCGTCTGCTCGAAGTCACAACGGGCCAGCCACTCGGAGGCCGACGCACGGAAGGCGGCCCCGTAGTCCGGCAGCGCGCCCATTTCATGCCGCACGGCGCCGCAGTCGCCCGCCAGGTAGGCGGCCTCGATTCGCAGCCGCGTGGCTTCCCGGCGGATGGCCTCCGGGAGGGTGGTGTCCGAAAGAGCGCGCTGGAGCTGTTCGCCCGCGAGCGCCGGGGCCCCCACCTGATGCAGCCGCCGCCCCAGCAGGTAGTGCAGCCATGGATCCATCGGCGAAGCGAGGAGGGCTCGGTCCAGCAGCAAGAGGCGCAGCTCCTCCTGCGGCGCGCGGAAGTACGCCTCGATGGGGGCGCGGCGCGACGGCGTCTCCAGCGCGGCCAGCTTCACCTGGGCGGTGCGCGTGAGCTCCGGCCCCGGATCCAGCGCGAGCGCGGCCTGGAGGAAGGCGCGCGACCCCTCCACGTCCTCCAGGTGGAGGGCCACGTCGGCGCGGGCCACGGCCACCTCCGCGGCGAGCGCGGGCCGGTCCTTCACCTGGTCCGCGAGCGTGGCCAGCACCTTCGCCGCGTCGGGCCCGCGCTCCAGGGCGTCCAGGGCCACGGCCTGGCCCAGCTGGTAGGACGGCTCCTCCGGCTGGAGCCGGGCGGCGCGCTGGTAGCGCTGGAGCGCGTCCTGCGGGTCGCTGGCGAGCGATTCGCGGGCGGAGTCCGACAGGCGGGCCACCTCGCGGGCGCAGGCGCGGGTGAAGAGGCTGCCGGTGCGGAAGCGGGCGAAGGCGCGCGCGAGCGCGGACGCGTCCAGGGGCAGCGCGTCCAGGGTGCGCTCCCACTCGGTGACGAGCTCGTCCAGGGGCCGGCCGTAGGCTTCGTTGAAGTCCGCGTGCGCATAGACGGCGCGCAGCCGGTCCGCGCCGTAGGTGTCCGCCAGGTAGCGCAGGAACGAACCCGCCACGGTGTACGCGCGCGCCGGGGCGGACTGGTAGAAGCCCTTGGGGCCCATGAGGTCGCGCATGTCCGGGGCCAGCCCCTGCCTGCGCATGCCCGCGGCCCACTGGTGCAGGGTGAGCTCGCCCTGCACGGGGTCGTCCGCGGCCACCGCGAGCCCTTCAATCACGCCCATCAGCGGCCACACGCCCAGCCGGGTGGTGACGCGGAAGAAGCCGGAGCCCGCGGGGCCCGCCATCACGTGCGCCAGCTCATGGTGCAGCGTGGAGTGGGGGAAGGGCTTGTCCTGGATGTGCAGCTCCGTGCGCCAGGGCTTGGCGAACTGGGTGCGGCCGGCGCCCACCAGCCGCTGCTTCTCCTCCTCGGAGCGGTAGAGCCACACCCGCACGCGCTCCGTGGGGGCCACGCCCAGGAAACCGGCCGTCTGGGTGAAGCGGAACTCCAGGTCGCGGGCCATGCGGTCCACGTCCTGGCGGGCCTTGCCGCGCGGGTAGTGCAGGACGAAGTGCTCCGTCTCCCGCACGCCGCCCAGCTGCTCGGAGAGGTACGTGTCGCTCATCCGCAGGCCAAGCTGAGGCGCGCGGGACTCCAGCCAGAGGATGCCCAGGACACAGGGGAGCACCAGGCCCAGCAGTCCACCGGGGCGCGCGCCCTTCAGCGCCAGGCGCCCGGTGCTCACGTCCAGGAGCGCCATGGCGAGCCCCGCGAAGACCCCCACCCACAGGAGCGTCTCCAGGCGGAACCAGCCCAGCGCGGCCGTCATCTGGAGGGCCTCGTCGTAGAGCGGGCCGGGCAGGTGGCCCAGGAAGATGTTGAAGGCGAACACCTGGGGCCCGAAGACGATGGGCCACACCGTCACCGCCAGTGAGGCGAGGAGGAGCAGGGCGTACAGGCCCGCCGCGCCCCGGGGCCGGGCCGTCGCGAAGCCCAGGAGCACGCCCGCCGCGGAGGCCACCAGGGCGGAGGGGATGGTGAGCAGGGGGTAGAAGCCCGCCAGTTCGAAGGGGTCGCACGCGGTGCGAAGCCGGGCGAAGAGCAGGGCGCACACGAAGGGGGGGACGAGCACCCCCAGATTCAGGACGGCGCTGGCGCCCAGGGCGCGGCCCACGGCGGTTCCGGGCAGGGCGGACGCTTCCACCCGGGCGGGCAGGGGGGCGGCGCCCGTGAGGATGCGGCGCTCCTGGGCGGCGGCGGCGATGCCTGTCCCACCTCCGAGCAGGCCGACGGCGATGGACAGGGCCAGGCCCAGTTCGAAGCCGGGGACCCCGAAAAGGGGGAGGAGGACGAGGGCCGACCCCCCACCGCCGAGCAGCAGCACGGTGGCCAGGACGGCTGGACGGCCCAACAGTGCACGGGCACGGGGGAGGACTTGCCGCATGGCGTCCCCTATACTCCCCGGCCGCATGTCCGAACAGAAGAGCGGATCCGAACTGCGCACCCACGGTCGTGCGCCCATCGAGCTGAAGGTCGACTACAAGAAGCTCAATTCGTTCTTCGCTGACTACACGAAGAACATCAGCAAGGGCGGCACGTTCATCAAGACGAAGAAGCCGCTGCCCATTGGCACGCGCTTCCTCTTCAAGCTGACGGTGCCGCACCGAGAGGCACCTTTCGAACTACTGGGCGAAGTCGTCTGGTCCAAGGCCGACGCGGAGGAGCCCGGCATGGGCATCCGCTTCATCTACAGCAGCGAGTCCCAGCGCGTGGACTTCGAGACGCTGGTGGAGCGGCTCATGTCGGACAGCCTGGGCTCCGAGCTGACCGAGAAGCTGCTCAACAAGCCCCTGCATCCCCAGCATCCATGAAGATGCGCCTCACGTTCGTCCTGGCGGCGCTGGCCTTCGCGGGCGGCGCGTGTCAGGAAGCGCCCGCCGCGCCTCCGAAGCCCGCCGCGCCCGCTCCGGCGCGTCCCCGGTCCAAGGACGTGTCGGCGGAGGACTACGTGATGCCGACCCTGCCGCGCGCGCACGTGCGGCTGAAGGATGCCTACGGTGGTGTGCACCGCGTGGAGGTGGAGGTGGCCGCCACGGGCGAGTCGCGCACGCGCGGGCTCATGTGGCGCAAGGCGCTGCCGGCCGGGCAGGGCATGCTCTTCATCTTCCCGGATGAAGAGGTGCGCGGCTTCTGGATGCGCAACACGCTCATCCCGTTGGACATGTTGTTCATCACGTCCGAGGGCCGCGTCGTGGGCATCATCGAGAACGCGGAGCCGCGCACGCTGACGAACCGCACGGTGGGCATCCCCAGTCAGTACGTGCTGGAGGTGCCGGGCGGCTGGTGCCAGAAGAACGGCATCGTCCGCGGCGGCACAGCGGAGTTCGAGGGCGTCAGCACCCTTCCCATCATGCCGTGACGCAAAGGGGGCCGGTGATGCGCGTTTGTCGCGCGCCCGGTTTGCCCGTGATGAAGAAGTGACGCGCTGCTCAAGGTAGCGCCACGCTGCCTCCGCAGGATTCGCGCCGCGCGTCGAAGCGCGCGCCACCTTCTGGAGGATGCACTGCATGGCTTCTCGTCTTTTGAGCCGCGCCACTGGCGCGATGCTCCTGCTTGGCACCGCGACGTGGGTGGGTTGCGAGGGAGACTCGGGTCCCGCGGGCGCGGATGGCCCCAAGGGCCAGGACGGAAAGGACGGAAAGGACGGCGCCCAGGGGCCGGCGGGTGAGCCGGGCAATCCGGGCCCTGGTACCCAGGGACAGCCGGGGCCGGGTGCAACGGCTCGCGCGCCGGGCGTGGAGTCCAGCACGCCGCTGTCGTCCGTCATCGCCGTGACGTTCCGGGGGGACCTGGGCACGGGCGCGACCAACGTGGCGGAGTACGTGAAGGCGCGCGTGGAGCAGGTCGTCACGGGGAAGCTGCCCTCGCCGCTGGTGTTCCCGCTGTCATCCGCGTCCACGGACACGGTGCGTTCGGTGCCGGGGCTGTATCCGACCACGGTCATCAAGTGGATGGATCCGCTGGCCTTCGCGAAGGGCGGGGCGCGCTTCGGCGCGAACGTGGACTACATCGCCTTCTTCGGCGACGGCTGGTCGCGGGACGGACGCGCGCCGCAGTACCACGGGCAGGCCGCGGCCGGCTGGATGTGGATCAACCACGAGTACATCTCCGGCACGAAGCCGCGCGTGGGCACGGCGCCCATCGGCCAGCACCTGGACTTCGCGCGCTTCCTGCGCAACACGGGCTCGCTCTCCAACACGGTGGCGGACGGCACGCAGTGGCAGGCGGACGCGCTCGTCTCCTACAACCGCGAATGGAAGAAGCAGGTGGGCGGCACCTGGATGCGCGTGGTGCAGGACCCCGCGACGGGCGGCTGGGCGGTGGACCGCAACGCGGCCAACGTGCGCTACGACGCCTCCAGCGCCACCCTGGCGAAGGTGGTGGGTGTGACGCTCTCCGGCGAGGAGCATGACGACTCCGGCCTGGCGCTGGTGGCGGGCGTGGTGCCCGGCACGCACTCCAACTGCTCCGGTGGCCAGACGCCGTGGGGCACGGTCATCGTCGGCGAGGAGAACGTCCAGGGCGTCTATGGCGATCCGGAGGCCGCGCTGTGGACGGGGAAGAACGACTGGATTCCCGCGGCGCCGGGCTTCGCGCCGGGGGCTCCGCTCGCGCCTGATTTCTCCGCGCCGGCGGAGGGCGACATGATCAGCGGGGACCGCGACTCCACACACCTGAAGGATGGCTACGGCTACCTGACGGAGGTGGATCCGGGCCAGCCGGCGGACCTCTGGTACGGCAAGGACGCGGAGAAGCCGGGCGCGGGTCACCGCAAGCTGGGCGTGATGGGCCGCGCGCACTGGGAGAACGCCACCTTCGTGGTGGACGCGGACTGGAAGCTGCTCGCGAACCAGCCCGTGGTCATCTACGGCGGCGATGACCGGCGCGGCGGGCGCATCTTCAAGTTCGTGTCGCAGGGCAGGTACACGCCGGGGATGACGAAGGCGCAGGTGCGCGCGCTGCTGGACGCGGGCACGCTCTACGCGGCGCACTTCGCGGGCCTGGACAACGCGACGGGCGACACGCTGGTGGGCGGGGTTGTGCCCACGGACGCGGTGCCGGGCCACGGCCGGTGGATCCAGCTGGGCATGGACAGCACGGACCTGGCGCCGAACGGTGCGGCCTTCGGCCAGCCAACGCTCCAGGTGGGCGCGGCGCTGCGTGACGCGAACCACAACGCGATGGGCGGCTTCGTCAACGACGACCAGGTGCGCAAGCTCTTGTGGACGGCGGCGAACAAGGTGGGCGTGATGGAGCTCAACCGCCCCGAGGACACGGAGTGGAACCCGAAGGACCCCAGCGGCACGCCGCTGCTCTACGTGGCCTTCACCGAGCACGGTGACCCCACGGCGTTGGATCAACAGGGCCGGGTGGCCACCGCCGAGTTGAAGGACGGCGCGTGGGTGAAGAAGGATCGCGGCGCGCAGGACAACCGCGCGGTGGACAAGGTGGGCTCCCTCTTCGCCATCCGTGAGGCGGATCCGGCGGCGCCCGCGAGCTCGAAGACGTTCGACTTCTTCCGAGTGTGGAAGGGAGAGGCGGTGGCCACCAGCGCGGCGCCTGAGTTCGCGGCAGCCAAGCCGGACAACCTGGTCATCGACCGCGAGGGCGGCGTGTGGTTCGGCACGGACGGCAACTTCGGGGTCAACAAGGTCGCGGACGGCATCTTCTACCTGGACCAGGCGCCCGCGCACCGTGACAGCCCGTACTTCCGCAAGGCGTTCCGAGTGCTCTCCATGCCGAGCGACGCGGAGGCCACGGGCCCGGCGTTCAACGCGGACATGACCAGCCTGTTCGTCAGCGTCCAGCACCCGGGCGAGGACAGCTTCAGCGTCTGGCCGTAGTCGTCGTTCCTTTCGATGGTCCACGAAGACGGAGCCTGACGCATGCGTTCATCCGTGCTCGATGGGGTGCGAGGCCCCGTCTTCATCGTCCTGACGTTGGGGGCCTTCGCCGCGGCGGCGGGCGTGTGGCGTTTGCGCACGCCCGCCGAGGTGGATGCTCCGTTTGATCCGCTCGCGCAGGCCCTGGAGGCGGGGAGCCGGGTGGCCAACCGCGAGGCCCCGGTTCCGTCCATGTGTTACACGAAGACGGCTGGGGTCTCGAACCCGTGCTGGACGTGTCACACGGGCGGCGTTGGCAACAACGTGATGGCGGACGACTCGCTCCAAGCGGAGTACGCCTTCAGCGACGTGGGGCTGACGAACCACTGGACGAACCTCTTCACGGACCGGACGCGCGCGATGGCGTCCATCACCGATGACGAGGTGCTCGAGTACATCCGCGAGGACAACTACACGCCGCTGCGCGCCGCGCTGCTGGGGCGCGCGGGGGGCTACAAGGGCTGGGTTCCGGACCTGGACCTGACGCGAGGCTTCGACGCGGAGGGCTTCGCGAGGGACGGAAGTGGCTGGCGGGCCGTGCGCTACAAGCCGTTCCTGGGAACGTTCTGGCCCACCAACGGCAGCACGGACGACGTCTACGTCCGGCTCCCGGAGTCCTTTCGGGAGGACACGCACGGGCAGCCGTCGCGCGAGGTGTATCGCTTCAACCTTGCGGTGTTGGAGGCGGCGATGACGGTGGACCCGGACCTCCTGGCCGTGAAGGGCGCGAGCCGCCGCGTGGAGCCGGTGGACGAGCGCGTGGGGAACATGGACCTGGATGGTGACGCCGTCCTGTCCCCGCGCGTGGAGCGAGTGCGCGGTTTGCCGGCGCGTTACGCGGGGAGCGCGGCGGATGTGAAGGTGCGGCGGTACACGTATCCGAAGGGCACGGAGTTCCTGCACACCGTGCGCTACGTGGACCCGGACGCGCCCGCGCTGTTGTCCACGCGGATGAAGGAGCTGCGCTATTCGCGCAAGGACGAGGAACCGGCGGACGACCGCGTGCGGAACTTCTACGCGGAGGAGCAGGAGAAGAAGGTGCGCGGCCGGCTGCCCGCGTTTCCAGGCACGCCGGAGCTGGGACTGATCAACGAATTCGGCTGGCGCCTGCAGGGCTTCATCGAGGACGCGAAGGGACGGCTGCGCCTCCAGACCCTGGAGGAGCACGTCTACTGCATGGGCTGCCACACGAACCTGGGCGTGACGGTGGACCAGACCTTCGCGTTCCCCCGCAAGGTACCGGGGAGCGAAGGCTGGCGGACCCAGGACCTGCGAGGCCTGTTGGACGTGCCGCAGGCAGGACACACCGCGCCAGAAACCGTGACGTACTTGGAGCGCGTGCAGGGGGGCGATGAGTTCCGTGCGAACGAAGAGTTGCTCGCGCGCTTCTTCCCGAACGGAGTGCTGGACCTGCCAGCGGTCAGTCGCGCGGCACCGAAAGGGGACCGCGACCTCGCGTGGTTGGTGACGCCGTCACGGGAGAGGGCGCTCCAACTCAACAAGGCCTACCAGGCCCTGGTGCGGGAGCAGGCGTTCGCGTTGGGACGGGACACTCTGCTGGCGCCGCCCGCGAACGTGCACAGCGCCGTGGAGAACGGTTCCACCGAGTTGGAGGCCACGGGCCGCCTCTACACCGACGGCCGGTTGCACCTCACCTGGGAGTAGGACGCGGTGCACGCGAAGCGGTCTGCCGCACTTCAGCGGGGCCGGCCAGCGATACGCCGCACTGCGTCCAGGAACGACGAACACCTGCCCCCGGCTGTCCAGAGTGCCCCCCTCCGCCAGACGCGGCAAAACCTGTCGGACAGTCGGACAAGTTTCCGCCGCACGGCTGGCGCCGGGGCCCTTGGCCCGGTCCGCCCAACCTGTCGGACAGTCGGACAGCTTTTCGTGGGTCGAACGGAGGGGCCGGGCCCCCGGCCAAGACTTGCCAAGACTTGTCGGACAGTCGGTCAGGTTTCAGCTGCGCGGATGACGCAGGGGCCCATCCGCGGTTCTCCCAAGCTTGTCGGACAGTCGGACAGGTTTTCGCCGCGCGGCTGGACCGGGGGCCCTCTCGCCACGAGGCATCCAACCTTGTCGGACAGTCGGACAGGTTTTTCGCCGCCTGAATCGGGCGGCGGGCCCCAGCGCCGGTCCTCCCAACTTGTCGGACAGTCGGACAGGCTCGTGCTGGGGACCGCTGGCGGGGTGTCCCGATGGGGCCGGGGCATCCCCTTGGGCCTACAAGAGTGCCGTGCCGTTTCGGTGGGCTCGGACGGGCGACCGCGCCTCACTTTGGACGTGAGGCGCGGTCCGGCTACTTCACCGCGCTGGGCTGGAACAGGAACGTGCTGGTGTGCGTCTGCGCGGAGACGGCCTTCACTCGCTTGCGCAGGGCCGCGGCGACGGCGGACAGCTCCGCGGGGTGGGGGTTGGCGGACAATCCCTGGTGGTCCACCGCCGCGAGGCTCAGCGTCACCGGCACCGTGTTGCCTGCCGCGTCCTTGGCCGTGAATCCGCCGCGCCGCAGGTCCTCCGGACCGTAGAGCGGGACCTTCTCCGCATCGAAGCGCTGGCAGAGCGTGCGCAACACCTCCGGCGCCACCGCGTCCGGACACACGAGCACGAAGTCGTCGCCGCCCACGTGGCCCAGGTTCGAGCCTTCCGGTAGCAGGTGCAGGCACTCCGACAGCACGCTCGCCGTGTAGCGGATCACCCGGTCGCCCTGGAGGAATCCGTAGCGGTCGTTGTACGCCTCGAAGTGATCCAGGTCCGCGTAGATGACCGTGAACGCACTGCCCTGGAGCGCGGCGCGGATCCACCGTTCGATCATCCGGCTGCCGGGCAAATCGGTGAGCGGATGCGCGCCCGTCGCCGCGTGCTGCTCCAGGTCCGAGGCCCGCGCGATGAGCTGCTTCATCGTCACCGTGCCCAGGAAATGGCCCTTCGCGTCCGTCACCACCACCGGGTCGTAGACGGACTCGGGTGGACGGCGCATCGCCATGCGCGCCAGCGCCGTGATGGCCGTCGCATCCTCCACCACCATCGGCGCCTCGCGCGGCTCGTCCGGAAGCGCGGACTCCGTGCTGGCGGCGGTTCCTCCGAAGCGCGCGTAGAAGCTCCGCCGCGTCACCACCGCGTGCGGCTGCTCGTTGTCCAGCAGCACGACGTGGTC
The DNA here is from genome assembly GCF_003668965.1 of Corallococcus sp. AB030. NCBI lineage: Bacteria > Pseudomonadati > Myxococcota > Myxococcia > Myxococcales > Myxococcaceae > Corallococcus > Corallococcus sp. AB030. Next base: position 11,766 of record NZ_RAWQ01000138.1, on the reverse strand, counting down.
CTCGCCCGGCGTGCGGCGGAAGAGCCGATCCAGCTCCACCGCCTGCGCCGTCACCGGCGCGCACGGCGGGCGGATGATCATGCTGCCCACCGTCTCGTCATCCTCGTGCTCGCGGTGGTGCAGGGCGCGGATGGCCTCGCGGCAACGCTCCGCGAAATCCGCGCCCGGCCGCTGCGGCGAACTCACGGGCCGCGCCAGCAGGTAGCCCTGCGCGTGCCGGATGCCCAGGCGCAGCAGGACCGCCAGCTCGTTCCACGTCTCCACGCCCTCGGCGATGAGCACCGCGTCCACGCGCTGCGCGAACGCCACCAGCGACTTCACCAGGTGCTGCCGGTACGTATGCAGGTGGATGTCCCGCACCAGCGCCTGATCCAACTTGATGAAGTCCGGCGCGCTGTGCACCAGCGTCACCAGGCCCGAGTGCCCCGCGCCAAAGTCGTCCAGCGCGATGCCGAAGCCCTGCTCCGAATACCGCCGCGCGAGCATGCGCAGCTGCTCCGTGTCCTCGAACGTGCTGCGCTCGGTGATCTCCAGCACCAGCTGCTGGGGACTCAGGCCGTGCTGACGCAGCAGCTCCAGCGTGGACGCGCCGCCAAAGCGCTCGTCGCTCAACACGTCCGGACTGACGTTGAAGAAGAACGGTCCGCGCCGCTGCGCTTCCGGCAGCGTGGCGATGCGACGCACCGCCGCGGTCCAGCATGCGCGCTCCAACTCGTAGGTGAAGCCCTCCACCCGCGCGCGGTTGAACAGCTCGTTGGGGGACTCCACCGGGCCCAGGCCTCGCGACAGCACCTCGTGGCCGAGGACTTCGCCGCTGAGCAGATCGACGATGGGCTGGAAGACGGTGGCGACCCTTGGCTCGTCACCGTTCCAGAGCCAGGGCGGAGGTGGTGCGGGCTTGCTGGGGGAGGGCAGGCTCATGGCTCTCGAAATGTACCGCGCTCTGGCTCAAGCTTCAGTCCCCCCCCGACCACTCGGCAGGGCCAACATCGAAAACGGACGCTTGCCACGGGCGTCCCCCAGGGCCCGGGCGGGAGGGCCCCGTCAGCCTCCCCAGGTCCTATTCCCCCTGAATCCGCTGGATTTCCGGCACCTTGGCGCCCTCGGACGCGTCCGGCCCCGGATCCACCGGGGTCACCGGGGCCACGTTCGCCGCCGCCACCTGGGTCAGCGTGACCTGGGCCGCGACCGCGTCCATCGCCTGGCCTTCCTCTCCCTGGGCGGTCGAGAGGGCTCGGAACCGGCGGGCCAGCGAGGCCAGCTCTGCCGCCTTCAGCTGGGCCTGACCGCTGCGCAAGGACAGGAGCGCCACGCGCGCACGCTCCAGCAGGGCCACCTCCGCGCGCAGCCTCGCGAGGATTCGCTCGCGCCGCTGACGCATGTCTCCCAGCCGCTCCACCTCCTCCGCCAGCGACGCCGCCGCGGCCTCCAACTGCCGGCGCGCCACCACGTCCGTGCTCGCGCGAGCGCTGCGCTCCAGGCTCTCGCGCTCCGCCTGCAACTCCGCGGCGGCGCGCTCCTCCAGCTGCGCTTCCACGCCAGCCCACTCGGACGCCAGCTCCACCGCGCCCTTGGTGATCCGCGCCAGCGTGCGGGCCAGCTCCTCGCGCGCGGGCTCGCGGGGCAGCTTCGCCAGGGACTGACCGCATTGACGGTAGAGGGACAGCGCGCGTTCGGACAGCGTGTGGAAGTCACCGGAGAGCTGGGGCAGCAGCTCCTCCGCGCGCGCCTCCACCGGATCCGCCGTCAGCCCCAGGTGCGCGGCGATGGCGCCCAGCCCCACGAAGAGCCCCACGATGCCGCCCACCACCGCCGCCGCCAGCAGCGTGGGCGTGGCCACGGACGCCAGCCGCACCGACAGGATGTTCGCCACCACGCCACCCGCCAGCGTGAGCCCCGCGCCCAGCACGGCGCCCAGGCCGTAGTGCACGAGCGTGGGACGGGCCTCCGCGACCTGTCCCTCCTCGCCCAGGTCGTTGAGGCGGGAGCGCACCAGCAGCGCGCCCGCGGCCGCGCCACTCGTGGCCACCGTCCACGCGGGCGACAGGCCCAGCCCATAGGGCAGCGCCACGAGCAGCAACCCCAGGCCACTCAAGAGGCCCCGGTCCCACCGGTCGCCTCGCGCGCACGCCAGCACCACCGCCGCGGGCACCAGCCACGTCAGCGGCATCGGCATGCCCACGCGGAAGGACAGCCACTGCACCAGCCCCGCTCCGGCGCCTGCCGCCAACGCGCGCGTGACGGTGTGCTCGAAGGCTTCGCGGTGGTGGAATTGCAACACGGCGGCATTCATCGGGACACCCCGGGAACGGCCCCCAAGGGCCGGGAATGTCTCTTCGAACGCGCGGCTCGCGAAAAGGGTCTACGCCTTCGGACGCGAAATGGGTCCCGGCTTGCCCTTCGTCACGCGGAGGTAGTCCGCCGGGGCGAGGACAATCTGCGTCCCGCGCACCCCGGCCGACACGGCGACTTCATCGAACAGCTCCAGCGTCTCATCCACGAAGACGGGGTAGTCCTTCTTGCCCCCCAGCGCGGTGACGCCGCCCCGGATGTAGCCGGTGAGCGGCTGCAATTCCTTGAGGGGGAGGGTGTCCACCTTGCGGTCGCCGGACAGCCGCGCCAGGGCCTTCAAGTCCAGCTCCGCGTTGCCCGGCACCACCGCCATCAACACGCCGGTGCGGTCGCCCTTGGCCACCAGCGTCTTGAAGACCTGCTCCGCGGGCATGCCCACCTTGGCCGCCACCGTCTCCGCGGACAGGTCGTCCGGATCCACGTCGTAGTCGCGCAACGTGTACGCGATGCCGAGCGAGTCCAGGAGCCGGGCGGCGTTCGTCTTCATGGGCGTTACATCCCCAGGGCCGTGGCGGCGGCCTTCACGCGCTGGAGCGCGTCCTCGGGCGAACTTCCCACCGCGGACAGGTGGCCCATCTTGCGACCCTTGCGCGCGTCCCGCTTGCCGTACAGGTGCAGCCGGACGCCGGGCAGCGCCAGCGCCTGCGCGAACCTGGGGCCGCCTTCCTGCAGCCACAGGTCGCCCAGCAGGTTCACGATGGCCGCGGGGCGCACCACCTCCACGGAGCCCAGGGGCAGGTTGCACACCGCGCGCACGGCCTGCTCGAACTGGCTCGTCAGGCACGCCACTTCCGTCGAGTGGAAGCTGTTGTGCGGCCGGGGTGCCACCTCGTTGACGAGCAGCGACCCGTCACCCAGCAGGAACATCTCCACCACCAGGAGCCCCTCCACCTTCAGCCCGGCGGTGATGTCGCGCGCCACCTGCGACGCCTGCGTCAGCACGGCCTGGGGCAGCGGACCCGGCAACAGCGACCACGCGAGGATGCGCTCCTCGTGGTGGTTGAACGCGGGCGGGTACACCGCGAGCTGCCCATCCGGCCCGCGCGCCACCAGCACGGACAGCTCCGCCTTCAGGTCCAGCGCGGCCTCCGCCACCACGGAGCGCTCGCCCAGCTCCTTCCACGCGGCGCCCGCCTCGGAGGCCGACTTCACCTCGTACTGGCCGCGCCCGTCGTAGCCACCCTCGCTGGACTTGATGAAGCACTTGCCGCCCAGCGCGGTGATGGCCGCGGCCAGCTCCGCCTCCGAGTGCGCCTCACGCCACGGGCCCAGCGGGAAGCCGCCCTTCGCGAGCCAGGCCTTCTGCCGGCCGCGGTGCTGCACCACCTCCAGCACGGAGGCGCCGGGCCGCATGGGCGCGTGACGCGACACCGCGTTGAGCGTGGACAGCGAGACCTTCTCAATCTCCAGCGTCACCACGTCGCACTGGCGCGCCAGGTCCTCGGCCGCCGTCGTGTCGGAGAAGGACGCGGTGAGGCAGCGGTCCACCACGGAGCGGGACGGGCACGCCGAGTCCGGATCCAACGCCTGCACCTGGTAGCCCAGCGTACGCGCCGCGAGCGCCATCATGCGCCCCAGCTGGCCGCCGCCCAGGATGCCCAGCGTTCCGCCCGGCAGCACCATGGGGCCGCTCATCCCGCCACCTCGCGCTGCGCCAGCACTTCATCCGTGCGGGCCTTGCGCCACGCGGCCAGCCGCTCGCGCACCTCCGGGTACTTCAGCGCCAGGATGGCCGCCGCGTGCAGCGCCGCGTTGGCGGCCCCCGGCTTGCCAATGGCCTGCGTGCCCACCGGGACGCCCTTGGGCATCTGTACGATGGAGAGCAGCGCGTCGAAGCCGGACAGCACCGTGGTGGGCATGGGCACGCCCAGCACCGGCAGCAGCGTCTTGCTGGACACCATGCCGGGCAGGTGCGCCGCGCCGCCCGCCGCGGCGATGATGACGGACAGCCCGCGCGACTCCGCGGTGGACGCGTACTCCATCATCCAGTCCGGCGTGCGGTGCGCGGAGACGATGCGCACCTCGTGCGGGATGCGCAGCTCGGCGAGGATGTCGATCGCCGGTTGCAGGTGCTCCAGGTCGCTCTTGCCGCCCATGATGACCCCGACCCACGGGGTGCTCGCGCTCGCCGCCATGCTTGTCCGCGCCTCCAGTGCGCCCTGCTTCCAGGGGGTGAAGCCTGGAAGAACGCGGAGATAGGGCCACGCGATTCCGGAGGTCAACCGCGAAGATGTGACGTCGCGATGGCGGGCGGGCAGGGAGGCGGGCGATGCCCCCCTGCATGCCCCTCGAAGCTCCGGAGTCTCAGTACGTCGAGCCCATGCGCCCGAAGCTCTTGAGCGCCTTCACCTTGCTGTTCTTCACGGCGGCCTTCTGGGCTTCATAGGAGTCCGCGTCGTCGTATTCCTGCATCGCGCGGGTCTGCTCGGCCTGATCCGCCGCCACCGCCGCCGCGCCCGCCACCACGCCTGCCTCCTCGAAGAGGGCCTGGTTCTGGGAGAGGTAGCCCTTGGCTTCCGCCTTCTTGCCCTGGCTCATGGCCTCCGCGGCCTTCTGGAGGTTCTGCGCGCTGCGGGCCCGGGCCGCGTACACCGTGGCCTCCTTGTCCTGGCGCTGGACGACCTCCTCCAGCACGTTGGTGGCCACCGCGGCCAGCATGGACTGGTCCTCCACGTTCTTCTGCACGAGCAGGTCCGTGTACGCGACCTTCAGCCCCGCCACCTGCACGGACTGGCCCGGCGTGGTGCCCGTCACGTGCAGCCGCGCCACCACGCGCTCCGTCTGGCCCGCGGAGAAGTCCGGCAGCGCCACGCGCACGGTGTTTCCGGCCTGGTGCGCGCGGTAGCCCAGCACCTCGCCCAGCGTCGTGCCCGGGGGCAGTTCGAAGGACAGCTCCACGTTGCGCGCCACCGCGGTGGTGGCCTGCTGCAGGTCGCGCTGGAAGAGGGTGGACAGCTTGCTCGCGTCCTCCAGGAAGCCGTACGCGCCGGCGCCGTACTCCGCGAAGGCCTGCATCAGGTCCTCGTTGAAGTCCGTGCCCACGCCAATGGAGCTCACCGTGATGCCGGAGGCGCGGATCTCCTTCACCACGTTCTTGAGTCCCTCCTCGTCGGACACGCCCTCGGTGGGCTGGCCGTCGCTCATCAGGATGAGGCGGTTCACCGTGGCCGTCCCGCCCATGGCGGACGCCAGCTGCGTGCGGCCCACGGACAGGCCCGCGCTGATGTTGGTGCCGCCGTCATCCCAGATGCCGTCGATGAACTGGAGCATCCGCTCGCGGTTGCCCGAGGTGGCCGGAAGGGACGGCAGGCTCTTCACGTCGCTGCCGTAGTGCACGATGGCCAGCCGGTCCTCGTCGCGCAGCAGCGTCACCAGGTGCCGCGCGGCCTGCTTCGCCTGCTGGAGCTTGTAGCCGCTCATGGACCCGGACCGGTCGATGACCACCGCCAGGTTCACCGGGCTGCGCTTCGCCCCGGGCACCTCCGCGCCGGTGAGGTCCACCGTCACGTACGTTTCCGAAGGGCCCACCGGCACGTACGGGTGCGACAGCCGGCTCGTCACCTGGAGGCTGCCCGTGGACACGCGCGGACCCGGCGGCGGGACGGGCGGGGGGGGCGTGGGCGACGTCACGACGACGTGCGGCGTGGGCGGCTGGCCGCCCCCGCGGGGCATGCCCAGCACCAGCGCGGTGAGGGCAAGGCCACCAGCCAGGGCGAGGAACAGGACCGTACGATTCATGGCAGGGCTCCAAAGGCGTTTGAAACGCGGGCCCTGCCTTTACGAACGGGGAGCGCGAAAAGGTCTAACCCTTTCGCGCGAGGCGACTGTTCAGTGGGCTGTTCAGCCCGGACTTCAGTTGCCCTGGGCCGCCGGGACGGCGCCCGCGCAGAAGTAGGGCGAGTTGTTCTCGCCGAAGGTGCGCCGGTAGAAGGACTCGTCCGCGATCTTGATGGCGTCCAGCGTGTCCTGGTCCAGGAGCAGGGGACGGCACGTCATGCGCTCCTTGAGGCCCGGCTCCACGTCATCCACGGTGCGGGTGATCTCGCAGCCCGTCGTGGTGCCCTGCACGCACTCCTTGCTGCAGTAGCCCAGGGCGAACGCCTCCGGGTTGTCGCTGCGGGGGCTCTGGTCGTCACGGACGCAGACGAGGTCCTCGCAGTCCAGCGAACCGAAGGAGATGAAGTCCTGATCCACGGCGATGTCCTTCTCCTGGATCTCCACGAACTTGCGGCCCTGCTCCTCCCGCTCCTGGTCCGTGGCCCTGCGCACCAGTTGGCACGGCTTGCCCAGCTCGGTGGTGACGTCGCAGCCTCCCAGCATCAGGGCGGCGGACAGGAAGAGCGCGGTTCGCACGAACATCTTTCAGACCTCTAGGAAGGATGGAAACAGGGCGCGCCAAGGGGGGAGGCCGACGCCCGGAACCCGGGAACGGTAGCACACCGCTTCTTCGCGCCAACCCCTGACCCGCGGGGCGTGAGCACAGTGGAATTGTGAAGGGATACGAGAGGAATACAGAGGAGGCAGGCGCATTCTGCTGGTTGATGGTTGGGAATACGGCCGATAGGATGGTGCGGCTGATGTCATGCTGCCTTCCGGTGGCAGTACGTTCCCTCCCCCCACGGAGCGCCCGGACTTGAACCGCCCCACGCTGCTGCTTGCGCTGAGCCTGATGTGGCCCGCGCTGGCCCCCGCCCAGAACCAGCAAGGCATGGGCCTCGATCTGACCGAGGACTCCCAGGCCAAGCCACCCGAAGAGAACCCCGCGCCGCCGCCGGACGAGGAAGCCCGTCCCGCGTCGCCGCCAGCCGCCACCCCGGCGAAGGACATCCCGATCGAAGCGCTGATGCCGCTCACGGACATCACCCAGGACGACCGGGTGAAGAGCGTTCAGCGCAAGGTCTATCTGAAGAAGAACCGCCTGGAGATCTCACCGTTCGTGAGCATCTCCGTGAACGACCCGTTCTATTCGAAGTTCGGCGGCTCGTTGCGCGCGGCCTGGTACCTGTCGGACACGCTGGCCGTCTCGGCGCGTGGCTCGCTCATCCAGGTCATCCCGTCGGATGACGTCCGCACGGCGAAGCGCACCTTCAACAGCAAGATCTACGGCTCCGTGCCGAACTGGTCCGCCATGGGCGACCTGGAGTGGGCGCCGCTCTACGGCAAGGTGTCCTTCCTGAACTCCATCCTCCACTTCGACGGCTACCTGCTGGGTGGCATGGGCGTGGTGAGGACGGAGACCTCCGCGCTGCCGGACCGCGGCCTCAACCCGGCGTTCGACCTGGGCCTGGGCATGCGCTTCGTCACCAAGGACTACCTGGCCGTCAACGTGGCCCTCATCAACACCTCCTACGTGGACCAGCCCCTGGGCAGCAGCAAGGGCGCCCTCCAGAACGTCATGACCCTCAACGCGGGCATCTCCATCTTCCTGCCCCTCAAGTCGACGGGGAGGGAGTCCGAATGAAGCCCGCCTTCCGTCTGCTCCTGACCCTGTGCGCGGGCGTGCCCACGCTCGCCGCCGCCGACCAGGCGCCCGCTCCGGCCTCCGCCGCTCCGGCCACGCCTGCTCCGGCTCCGGCGACCCCGGCCCCCAAGACGGCCGCCAACTCCAACCCGCCCGCCGGCTCGCAGGAGGAGGAGGCCGGCGACGTGTCGGAGGTGGACAAGGACGCCCTGGGGCCTCTTCGCGAGCGCATCCGGCCGGTGTCCGGCCACATGTTCCTCAAGAAGGGCCGCTTCGAGGTCAGCCCGTCCGCGTCCATCACCATCCGCGACGCGTTCTACAAGAAGTACATCTTCGGCGGCACCGTCACCTACTTCCCCACGGAGACGCTGGGCGTAGGTCTTCGCGGTGGCTACGCGCTGAACTCCGTGGCGGGCTCCGCGCAGATCTGCACCTTCACGCCGGGCGAGGACGGGGACACCCGCGGCTGCCGCGCGCCCACCAAGGGTGAGCTGGACGGGTATGCGCCCGGCCAGATGACGCTCACGGGCGGCGTGGACGTCCAGTGGGCGCCCATCTACGGCAAGCTGTCGCTGCTGGCGGAGAAGTTCGTCCACTTCGACATGTACGGCGTCGTGGGCGCGTCCGTCGTCCAGTACAAGGGGCCGGCGGAGTCGCTGACGGATGGCACGCCCGCCGCAGGCAGCAAGTCGTACCTCACGGGCGGCGGCAACGTGGGCGTCGGCCTGCGCTTCTTCTTCAACCGGTGGATGACGCTGCGCACGGAGCTGCGCGACATCATCTACGTGGAGAAGGGCCGGGATCCCACGCCCAACTACCTCCGCAACCAGATCCTGTTCGAGCTGGGCCTGTCCTTCTTCTTCCCCTCCGGTTCCTGAGACTCATGCGCACCCACCGGTTCCTCCGCCTCGCCGTCCTCGGGCTCACGCTCGCGTACACGGCCCCCACGCTGGCCCAGTCCTTCGAAGGGCTGGACCTGGCGGGCCAGTCGAAGAAGAAGAAGAAGGGGGCCTCGTCGAAGGCTTCCTCGAAGAAGAAGACGTCCGTCAAGCGTGGCAAGGGCAAGACGACCGCCCCTGCCGAGGACGCGGACGAGTCCGCCTCCGACACCAGCGCGCCCGTGGGCAACCCCGCCACGCCGCCCGCCGCGGTGACGACGACGCCGGCGCCCACGGCCACTCCGGCCGCGCCCGCCGCGAAGCCCACGCCGCCCTCGAAGCCGGCCGGGCAGGGCAGCCCCGGCCTGGGGCTGGACCTCACGGGTGACAACGACAAGCCGCCCGCGCCCACGATGTCGTTCGACGCGGTGGACGTGTCCGGCAAGACGGCGGACCGCCAGCGCCTGGACGCGGCCATCAGCCTGTTCAAGAACGACGAGTACGAGAAGGCCGCGATGGCGTCCCACGAGCTGTTGGGGGACCCCAAGCTCCAGGGCCTGCACGTCGAGGCGCGCTACGTGCTCGCCAAGTCGCTCTACCGCATGGGGCTGTACCACTCGTCGCTGGGCGAGTTCTCCAAGATCCTCGCCGCGGGCCCGTCCACGAAGTTCTTCAAGACGAGCCTGGAGTGGCTGTTCTTCATCAGCCGCAAGACGCAGAACGAGACGGTCATCCTGGATGAGATCGCCCGGTACGCGAACTACGAGTTCCCGGAGAAGTTCCGGAACGAGTTCCGCTACCTGCTGGCGCGCTACCACTTCGTGCGTGGCCGCGCCCTGGATCAGGTGGGCCAGACGGAGAACGCGGACAAGTCCTTTGAAGAAGTGAAGCGCCTGGCGCTGACCATCCCGCGCACGGACGTGTTCTACCCGCGCGCGAAGTACCTGGAGGGCCTGGCCTTCTTCCGCAACGGCACGAACCACAAGGACGCGGCGGCCAAGCGCGGCAACACGGACGTCATGGCGTCCGTGGAGGCCATGAAGGAAGTGGTGCGCCTCACCCGTCCCATGGCGGGCCGCTCCGGCGAGCAGGCGAAGCTGGACAAGTCGCTGCGCGAGCTGGCGTTCATGCAGCTGGCCCGTACGCACTACGGCATGCAGCAGAACCGCTTCTCCATCTTCTACTTGAACAAGGTGGAGCGCGGGAACACGCAGTGGCTGGAGGCCCTCTTCGAGTCCTCCTGGGCCAACTACCGCATCGGTCAGTACGAGCAGGCGCTGGGCAACCTCATCACCCTGTCGTCGCCCTTCTTCCGCGAGGAGTACTTCCCGGAGGCGCTCATCCTCAAGGCGGTCATCTATTACGAGAACTGCCGCTACCGGGAGTCCAACCTCATCCTCCAGGACTTCGAGCGCACCTACCTGCCCGTGCACGACGAGCTGGACGGGCTGGTGAAGAAGAACATGGACGCCTCCGAGTACTACACGGTGCTCGCGGACGTGCAGAAGAAGAACAAGGACGGCCTGGAGAAGAACGGCACGGACGTGCTCCTGGAGCGCATCCTGCGGCTGGCCCTCACGGATCAGGACCTGAAGAAGACCAACGACTCCATCCTGGAGCTCGAGGGTGAGATGGACCTGTTCTCCAACAAGGGCGACACGTTCAAGTACTCGGAGCTGACCAAGCAGCTGCTGGAAGAGCTCAAGGTCCAGCGCACCAGCCTCATCTCCAAGGCCGGCATCATGGCCAAGGGCAAGCTGGAGACGGAGCTGGGCGCGCTCAAGCTGCTGCTGGCCAACGGCCTGCGCATCAAGTTCGAGACGACCACCAAGGAGAAGGAGTTCCTGGAGGAGCAGCTCAAGGCGGGCGGCCGCACGGCCATCGTCAAGAAGTACAAGTACTCCGTGGCGGTGGCGGACGATCAGCTCTACTGGCCCTACGAGGGCGAGTACTGGCGTGACGAGCTGGGCACGTACCAGTACACGATGACCAAGGGCTGCATCGAGCGCGACACGGCCAACCGTCAAATCCAGTCCGCCGAGGCGATGTAGACGCCTCGCGCTGAGAGTGGGATTCTTCCCGGCCGCCGGAGCGCCCCGTACGCGCGCTCCGGCGGTCTTGTCTTTTCCAACGGTCCCTCGAAGGGACGAGGGAGTGCGAAGTTGGCTCGGGAGGCGTCGCTGCGGGTGGTGTTCGGCATCGCCGTCCTGGACCTCATCGGGTTCGGCATCCTGATTCCGCAGCTGGGCGTGTACGGCGTGCGCTTTGGCGCTTCCCCCTTCGCGGTGGGGCTGCTGGTCGCGGTGTACTCGCTGATGCAGCTGGTGGCGGCGCCCATCATGGGGCGGCTGTCGGACCGGTTCGGCCGGCGGCCGGTGCTGCTCATCTCCCAGGTGGGCTCGCTGCTGGGCTACGTGCTGTTCGCCTTCGCGCACACGCTGCCCCTCCTGTTCCTGTCCCGCGTCATCGACGGGGTGTCCGGCGGCAACGTGTCCACGGCGCAGGCGGTGGTGGCGGACATCACCAAGCCCCATGAGCGCGCGCGGGGCATGGGCATCATCGGCGCGGCGTTCGGCCTGGGCTTCGTGCTGGGGCCCGCGCTGGGCGGCGTCCTGGGGGCGTGGGGCGGCAACCTGGCCATCGGCCTGTTCGCGGCGGGGCTGTCCGCGCTGAACCTCATCAACACCTGGTTCTTCCTGCCGGAGACGCGCAGGGCGGACTCGCCGTCCGCCACGTCTCGCAACATGCGGGGCGCGGCCGCCGCGTTGACGCTGCCCGTCGTGGGCCGGTGCGTGGTGCTGGTGCTGCTCTACACGGTGGCCTTCGCGCAGATGGAGGGCACCTTCTCCGTGTACCTGCTGACGCGCTTCCTGTCCTCCGGGCCGGTGCCGCTGGAGGGCGGGTGGCTGGTTCACGCGGTGCATCCGGACGCGTCCATCCTGAAGGAGGCGAGCCTGCGCTCCGGGGCGCTCTTCGCGGTGGTGGGCGTGCTGTCCGCGCTGGTGCAGGGCGGGCTGATGCGCCGGCTGGTGGCGGCCGGGCATGGCGCATCAGGCCATGGGGCGGCAGGTGCCC
>NZ_RAWQ01000137.1:0-29129 GCF_003668965.1 Corallococcus sp. AB030 | reverse complement strand
CACCCCTGCCCTCCCGGCCCATCCCCTTCGGTCCTTCGCACAACACGCGCGGCGTGCGGCGGCGGACGCTCCCTCCCTCAGCGCATGGCTGCGAACGCTCACCCCTTCCAAAAAGGTCAGGCAGTCCGCGTCCTGCTCCGGCCGGCCTTCGCCTTCGCCTTCGGGCGCGGCGGCCGAGGCAGCCGCACCGTGAACGTCGTGCCGTCCTTCTGCGTCGACGTCACCTCCACCGTCCCCCCGTGGGCCAGGACAATCTCCTTCACGATGAACAACCCCAGCCCCAGCCCGCTGTTGCGCCGGCCGCCCTGCTCACGCTCGCCCTCGCCCTGGTGGAACGGATCAAACAGCCGCTCACGCAGCTCCTCCGGGATGGGCGAGCCGGGGTTCTGCACCTCCAGCACCTGGTGCTCGCCCTTCGCCCAGCAGCGCAGGAACACCGGCGAGTCCGGGCTGCCGTGCTCCAGCGCGTTGCCCACCAGGTTGGAGAGCACCTGCGCCAGCCGCTCCGCGTCCCACTCCCCTTCCGCCTTGCCGTCCACGTCCACCGCCACCGCGCGGTCCGGGTACGCCGCGGACAATTCGTCCACCACCTGCTGACACACCGCCCCCAGGTCCGTGGGGGCCTTGCGCAGCGGGATGCCGCCGGCCAGCCGGGCGCGCGTCAAATCCAGCAGGTCCGCGATCATGTTCCCCATGCGCGTCGCGGAAGACTCAATCCGCTGCGCATGCTGACGGTGCTGCTCCGGCGTGCACTCCAGCGGCCCCCGGCGCTTCTGCGCCCGCGCCGACAGCACGATGGCGTTGAGCGGGTTGCGCAGGTCGTGTCCCAGGATGCCGATGAAGCGCTCGCGGAAGCGCGCCTCCTCCACCATCGTCTCCATCTGGCGGGTGCGCTCGGTGACGTCCATCATCGAGCCAATCATCCGCACCGGGCGCCCCTCGTCGTCGCGCGCCAGCACGCCCCGGTCCAGGACATGCGCCCAGCTGCCGTCCGCGCGCTGGAAGCGGTACTCCTCGCTCCAGACGTCGCCCGTGGACGCGACGAACTCCACCAGCCGGTCCACCACCCGGTCCCGGTCGTCGTCGTGCACGCGCTCGCCCCACCAGCCCAGCTTGTGCTCCAGGATGGACGTGGCGTGGCCGAACGCGTTCCCCGTGCCCGGGTCCCACCGCACGTGGTCCGTGGCGAAGTGCCAGTCCCACAGCACGTCATGCGTGGCGCGCGTCGCCAGCCGGTAGCGCTCCTCCGCCTCCCGCAGCGCGCTCACCGTCTGCTCCGCCCTGGCCAGCGCCGCCTCCACCTCCTGCCGCGCCGCCCGCTCCCGCTCCGCCTGATGCGCGTCCGCCGCCTGGCCCTCGTCGCGAGGTAGCAGCCACAGCGCCAATCCCTCTCCGTGCCGCACCACCACGTACCGCCGCCCCGCCGGGTCCCCCGGCAGCAGGCCCACATGCGGAACACCGCGCATCAGCACGCGCACGAACGTCGCCACGTCGAACAGCGCGGCGCCCTCCCGCGTCCACAGGGACACGTGACGGCCCAGCTCCAGGGAGCGCACCCAGCCCTCCGCCGGGACGTTCATGGACGTCCAGCGGAAGTCGAGCGCTTCGCCTGTCTCCCCGTGCAGCGGCTCGAGGAGGACGCAGGGCGTCTCGCTGTCAGCGGGCAGTTCCCATGCCGGAGCCATTCCCGGCCCCCAGGACAAACCCATCATCGTGCTCCCCCCGACGCTACAGGTCTGTTCCCCCACCCTTCACGTCGGTGCCGGGCAGGCTGGAAAAACCCGCGTCTCACGGAATACTGACACATCTGGCCAAGAGTGGAGCAGCCCTGGAGGGCAGGGTGCGCGAAAATCGGTTCACCCCCGAGCAGTGGACCTGCCCTTCAGGACAGGTCAGTACCGGCCCTTGACGCCAATGATGGGCAGGGCAATGGGCAGTCCCACCGCACTCTTGGTCAGGGGTTGCCGGCTGTAGCCGCCGCCCAGGTAGTCGAAGCCCAGCGTCTCCGTGTTGAGGGTGACGTTGAGCATGTCCAGATAGGCCTCCAGGGTGAACGTCTCGTAGGCCCAGGCCTTGGAGACGCGCAGGTCGAAGCGGAAGAAGGGCGGCAGCCGGTCCACCTGATCGCGATCCACCTGCACCCACGCGGGGCGGCCGTCTGAGTCCACGCCCTCGCGGTGCGTCTGGCTTCCCAGGGTGCCGTACTCCGGGCGTCCGCTGTTGAAGTGGAGCACGCCTCCCAGGGTGATGTTGTTGGAGAACTTGTGGCTGACCACCAGGTTCAAGATGTGTGTCTGGTCGAACGCGAAGGGCAGGTCCGCGGAGTCCTCGGAGATGGCCCGACCTGACGAGTCATATCGATAGAAGGTGGTGCGCCGCGTGCTGCGCTGGAGGCTGTACGAAAGCCAGCCGAACCAGTTGTTCCCCAGCGGGTAGCGGATGAGCAATTCCAACCCATACGCCAGGCCATGGCTGGTGAAGTCCGGGATGTCCCAGTCGTCCCGGCTGACAGGCGGTCTATCGACGTCGATCTGCCGCGCGCGCACCCGGCGGAAGCCGTCCTGGCGAGGAGGGCCCCCACCGGGCGGAGGCTCAACGACGTCCGGGTCCCCCGGGTCTCCGATGTCGTCCGTGAGGCCCTCGTCGGAGAAGGGTGTGAGCTCGATGGTGCGCAGCATGGGGTTCACATAGACGTCCAGCCCCACCTCCCACTTGTCGAAGGCCTTCCACTCCACGCCCGTGGACAGCTGCACGCCTTCCTGGAGGCCCAACAACAGACTGCCCACGTCCACCACCGGCAGGCTGATGAGGGTGGTGGGCGGCTGGTGGAAGATGCCGGCGCCGCCCTTGAGCGTCACGGTGTCGGTGAGCCTGTGGCGCACGGTGAGGCGCGGCTCGATGACCTTGTGGTCGAAGCCGCCGGACAGGTGGTAGCTGTCCAGGCGCAGGCCGGGCACCACCGTCCATCTGTCATTGGGCGTCCACACCCCTTCCGCGTACGCGCCGGTGAAGGTGGCCAGCGCCACGGGCACGCGCACCGTGTCCTCCTCCACCGGCCGGCCGTTCTCCACCGTGAGCACGTCCACGATGGCGCGCTTGTGCTCCAGGTCCGCGCCCGCGCGCAGCAGCAGCCGCTCATCCAATGGCACGCTGTAGCCCAGGCGCCCGGAGAAGTTGTCCTGGTCGATGTAGATTTCGTTCCCGTTGTCCGGCCCGCGAGACACGACAGCGAAGCGGTCCAGGCCCCACGTCCCGCCAATCTCGAGCTCACCCTTGCCCAGCGGGTGGCGGCCGCGCAGGTCCACGCGGTGGAAGGCGACGGACTGGAGCGCGGTGTCGCCCTGGTCGTCCTGCGCCTCCGAGCCGAACGTGTCCGACGAGCCAAAGGCAAACAGCCGCAGCTTGCCCTGCCCCACGTCCTGCTCCACGCGGGCCTGGTAGTCCCAGAAGTCCAACACCACCTTCGGGTTGGTGCGGCCCGGGGGCGGCGGGTCCTGCAACTGATTGGCCGCCAGCGCGATGATCCACGGCGTATAGGAATAGCGGCCCGCGAGGCTGACGTTGGTGCCGGTGGACTTGAAGGGCGTCTCGATGAAGAAGCCCGCGTTGATGAAGTCCGCGTAGGCGCTGCCGTGCACGCGGTCATCGCGAGGCCGGGTGAGGCGTCCGTCGATGGCGCCGCCCATCAGCCGGCCGTACTGCGGCGGCGGCGAGCCCGGATAGAAGTCGATGGCGTCCAGGAAGTCCGGGTGGATGACCGCGGGCCCCAGGAACAGGTGGAAGAGGATGGGGATGCGGATGCCGTCCAGGAAGTAGCCGGTGGACGCGGGCTGGCTGCCGCGCACCACCGGGTACGCCACGCCGGACAGCATGCTGCCCACGCCCGGCAGCAGCATCACCACGCGGAAGGGGTCGCCCATGGTGCCGGGCACTTCCCGCAGCTCCGCGTCGTGCAGCGTGATGCGGCTCACCTCCGTGCGCTCGCGGTCGCCGCGCACCACCGTCTCGTAGGGGTTCAGCACGAGCGGCTCCAGGCCGTAGACGACCTCCAGCGACTCGGTGGACTTCAGCGCCTCGCGGAACAGGCCGGGCTTGTGGCCGGGGGCGAACACGCGCACCGCCTGACCGCCCGTGGGGAAGCGCGCCTCGAAGCGGCCGTTCTCGTCCGTCTGCACCGGCGAGTCCGGCGCCGCGCCCGACACCAGCGTCGCCCCAATCAACGGCCGGCGGTTGCCCTTCTCCCGCACCAGGCCCTTGAGGGTGATGGGGCCCTGCGGCATGGGAACGCCGCCGTCCGCGCTGGAGGCCATCGGGACGGGGGCCTCGAAGCGGTACTCGAAGAACAGGCGCACCGCGACGGGCTGGCCCTCCATCATCGCGGGAGAGAAGCGTAAGGAAGGCGCCGCGTGCAGCGCGGCCTCGTTGAGCAGCGGGTGCACGCCGTCCACCAGCGTGGCGGAGTCCACCTCGCCCGCCTCGTCCACCAGCAGCTCCAGCTTCACCGTGCCCGCCACGCCCTCGCCCACCAGCCGAGGCGGGTACGGCGCGGGCGAGTCCCTCACCAGCGAGGGCGGCACGAAGGCCGCCAGCGAGGGGCCTCCGTCCGTGCCAGCAGCCGCCGCACCAGGCTCCACCGCCCAGCCGCCATCGGTGGTGCGCTGGAGGTCCGCCTCCTTCGAGACCGAGCCCGTGCCCCCGTCCTGGGGGCCGTCCCCTTCCGTCCACGGCGCGCCCATGTTCCGTGGGGCGGAGCCGGTGGTGAGGTTCTCCTCCGTGACGGGCAGGCCCGCGTCCAGGGTGTCGCCCAGCCGGGCACTGCCAGGGTCCGCTTCAGGAGATTGGGCTTGAGCCGGCCACGACAGGCACAGGCAAAGCACCAGCGCGGCGGCGTGCCAGGGGGTGCTCCTCTTCGCGAAGGTCATGGGCGATGGCGTTCGTGCAAGGAAGGTCCCGGCCAGCATCCATGAGGCCAGGGGATGTCCTCCCTGACAAGCGCTGCTCCGTGACGCGTGCCATCACCGCCCGCCTGGGGCCGTGCGGGCAGCGGACCTTTTCCGCTGGAGGACATTTGCACTCCGCGTCACGTCTCGCCGTGGATGACGGGACCGCTCCCCGGGACAGGGCGCCCCATTTCGGATCCATCCCCACCTTCCAGGAAGTCGCCCTTTCCCATTCCCGGACGCCATGCCCATGGTGGAACGCCCCAACCCTCCCAGAGCACTCTCCAACGACATGCACCAAGGCAGGGTTCGCGTGGCGCCCGGCGTCACGCGAGCCCGCTTATGATTCCCCCGCCGTCCCTGCGCTACCTTCCTCACGGACTGCTCGCGTCACTGCTGTTGGGCCTGATGTTGATGCCACTGCTCTTCCCGCCGTCGCTGGCGCGCGCGGGCAATGAAGGACCGGACACGTTCATCGACGAAGGGCCCCCCGGGGCTACGCCCTCCAGGGAGGCCACCTTCGTCTTCACCGCCACCACGCTGAAGCCCGTGTTCTGGTGCTCGCTGGATGGCAGCCTCTACATCCCCTGCGAATCCCCATGGCGCCTGAAGGACCTGCCCGTGGGCGAGCACACCCTGGACGTGTACGCGGTGGACGTGAACACCGCGCAGCGAGACTCCACCCCGTCCGGCTGGGTGTGGCGGGTGACGAAAGCCGATCCGCGCGCGGGCACGGCCCGCCCGCCCGCGTCCGCGCCCTGAGAGGCCCCTTCAGCGGCGCGTGGGCAGGATGGCGCTGGCCACCAGGCTCATCAGCTTGAGCTGGGGGCGCGGCAGCCGGCGCACCGCGCGGAGCAGGCGGCGCATCTCCGGCAGGTCGTCCTTGTCCGTGGAGTCCTCCTCCCACAGCCCCGCGCCCGCCGCCGCCGCCAGGGCCAGCCCCAGGGACGCGTCCGCGGACAGCTGCAGCGCCAGACACAGGCGGAACAGCGTGGGGACGCTGGGCATCATCTTGCCCCGCTCCAGCCGGCCGTAGACCTCCGACGCGATGCCGACGCGATCCGCCACGTCCGCCTGCGTGAGGCCAGCCCGCAGCCGCGCGGCCCGGGCCGCCGCCCCCACGCTGACCGCCAGCTTGCGCTCCAACTGCCGCCGCGACAGCGCCGCCGCTGACGCGGGCGCCACACGGGGCTTCTTCCGGAGGCGGCCGGAAGCGAGAGGACCTCGGGGGTGGGTTTTCACCACATCAACCTTGCACGTGACGTCCGGTGGGGTGGCCGCAAGGCTCGCGACCCCTCCACCGCCGGAGCAGTTCAGAGGTCGTTATAACCCGCCACGTCACCCGGGCCCATCCCTATATGGCAGGTAGTCCCGCATTCCCCCGTCCACCGGAAGCGCGTCGTTCATGGCGCCATTAGCCCACATGAAACGACACGCGAATCCTGGAAGGTCTGGGAGATTGTCCGGGTTCGGGGCCCCGGGGTTGCGCCGGGGGGTCAACCGTCCGTCGTGGCGACGCGCTCCCAGCCATCCGGGTAGTGCGTGACGAGCCCCGTGGCGTCGGTGTCCACCTCGGCGACGAAGGCGCCTCCCGCGCTCTCGTAGCGGTAGCGGGTGGAGGACAGCCGGGTGTAGCGCTGCTCCAGCCGCTCCAGGGACAGGTCCGGCAGCCGCACCCACGCGGCCGTCACGTCCCGGGACTGGCCTGGTTCCAGCCCCAGCCGGCGGATGGGCAGGGTGTTGGTGGAGGGGGTGACGCTCAGGTCCACGTCCACGCACCCGCGCAGCTCCGGCACCTCGCGTCCGTCTCGCCACCAGCGCTGGTGGTCATCCACCTGGAGCACCAGCGTGCGCCGCGTGCCTCCCTGGTGCACGGCCAGCCGCACCTCGCGCGTGTGCCAGTCCGGGTCGCACGCCACGGTGTAGCGCACGAGCAGCGGAAGCCCCTCGCCCACCAGCACCACGGTTCCGGTGAAGAGGGGCCCTTCGGCGGACTCCCACAGCTCGAAGTGCTCGGTGCCGGGAGACTCCAGGCGCCGCCAGGTCAGGGCTTGCAGGCAGCGGCCCTCGGGCGCTCCGCCGGGCCGGGCGGTGCGCGCCGTCATGGGACGGGCGGCCTCACGGCGCGCCACGTCCGGCGTAGAGGCAGTCCAGGGCCTCGTCCAGCAGGCACAGGGCGGCGTCGCTCCAGCCGCGCAGCCGCTGCTGGGGCGTGGGGCGGCCCACGTGGGGGATGAGCTGCGCGTCGGCGGCGTCCTCGATGAACTGGGCCTGCTGCTCCGGGTTGAGCTCCGCCCAGCGCCGGTGACCCACGGCCTTGCGCCAGTCGTAGCCGTCACCCAGGTATTGCGCGGCGAGCGCGCCGCTCAGGTAGCCCGTGCCGCCGTGCTGGTGCTGCCACACGTGCGTGAGCTCGTGCACCAGCAGCCGGAAGCCCACCGCGCCGTAGCCGGGCGGGATGAAGAGGACATCCCCATGAGCGAACGCGCGGCCCGGCAGACCCAGCAGGCCCAGGGCGCCTTCCTTCACGCGCACGCAGCGGTAGTCCAGGCTGTCGCCGAAGATGGGACGCAGCCGGTCCACCTCCGCGTCCGTCAGCCGGCGGCCCACGGGCTCCAGGCCCGTCACCACCTGCACGGCGGACAGCACGCGCCCGCCCAGCATCAGCACCAGGTCCACCGGCACCTGCGCCACGCGGAACAGGCAGCGCTTGAGCTGGGGCAGCCCGTCGCGCGAGCGCCCCGTCGCGCAGCGGGCCATGCCGCCGGCGAAGAGCACCAGCGCCAGGTACGCGCTGCGCGCGGCGCCCGCGGACGCCCCGGCGATACCGGTGAACAAACCGTGGCCCGCGTCCGCCACCCGCGCCGTCAACGGCGCCAGGCGGGGAGCGTCACCACGGCGGGAGTCACGGACTGCTTGCGGATTGAGCGAGGTGGGAGACCCCAAGGACCCTCTCCAAGAGCGAGCGCAGCTCACCGGCGCGCCAGGGCCGGCCGAGTGCGAAGTGGGTGTCACAGGCCGTCAGGAAGGTGGCGCTCGCTTCAGGACGGAAACCAGAGGACAGGAGGATGCGCGGACCGTGGAAGCCCCGGTCCACCAGACGGCAGAGGAAATCGCTCACGACGCGGCGATCCGCGTCCAGGTCCAGCACCAGCCCGTCCACCTCCACGCCCATGTCCAGCCGCCGGTCCGCCGACGTCGCCCCCAGCGACGTCACGATCCGGCACGCCAGCCCCACCTCACGCGCCACCGCCAGCCGGACCTCCGGGGCCTCGGAGACCACCAGCAGGACCGGCGCCGCCTTCCCCGTCCGGGGCGAAGCGACCGGGACCCGGGCCCCGCGCCGCGCACCCGGGACCGCGGGCGCCGTGGGACGGCTGAAAGCGAATTCCGGGACAAGGAGGGAAGATGGTGCGGTGGACACGCCCCAAACAATAAGCAGCAAGAACGGAAATATCAAGCTTGGCTTGAATCACCGCCAGAACGGGGAGTTCCTACCAGGGTGAGGGACGCGATCTCCGGGGCGGGGCCCAGGCGCAAGGGGGGGCCCCAGTAGCCCGTGCCGCGGTGCGTATAGACCCGGGTCCCGGCGACGGTGGCCAGGCCCTGGACGACGGGCTGCTGGAGCTTCACGAAGAACATGAAGGGGAAGATCTGCCCGCCGTGGGTGTGGCCGGACAGCTGGAGGTCCACGCGCAGGCCCTGCAGGGACAGGGCGGTGCGGGGCTGGTGGGCCAGCAGCAGGCGGGGCACGTCCGGCGGGGCGCCAGCGAGCGCGAGGTCGGGGCGGCTCTCCAGGGGCGGATCGATGTGGCCGGCATCGTGGTCGGTGACGCCTGCGACGACGAGCCGGGCGCCACCGCGCTCCACGACGCGGTGTTCGTTGGTGAGGACGGTGATGCCCAGCCGGGCGACCTCGGCCATCCAGGCGCGGGCGCCGTGGTAGAACTCGTGGTTTCCGGTGACGTAGTAGACGCCCAGCGGAGCCTTGAGGGACGCGAGCGGCGTCATCTGGTCGCGCAGCTCCTCCACGGAGCCGTCCACCAGGTCGCCGGTGATGGCGACGATGTCCGGCTTCAGGGCGTTGACCTGATCCACCACGCGCTGGAGCCACACGCCGTCCAGGGTGGGCCCCACGTGCACGTCGGACAGCTGCACGACGCGCAAGCCCTCCAGGCCCGGGCCCAGGTCCTTGAGGGCCACGGTGGTGCGCTCCACGCGGGCCTTGCCGCGCGCGGTGACGAAGGCGAAGGCCACGGCGGGCACGACGGTGCCCAGCACGGCGGCCGCGCGGCCCCGGGCGAGCGCGTGCATGTCCGTGACGGTGCCGGACAGGGACAGCGCGGCGCCGACGACGTCCGAGGCCAGCACGGCGGTGAGGAAGATGCCGAACGCGCCCAGCCAGAGGTACGCGCCCCACTGGATGACGCGGGAGAAGCCGGTGGCCTCACGGCGCGCGGCGCGGAAACCCGCCAGCAGGATGAGGAAGCAGAAGCCCAGCAGTCCCCAGCCCACGGCGGCCCAGGGGGCGGGCCAGCCGGGCGCGGTGAAGAGGCGCAGGCCGATGTAGACGTGCAGCGCGACGGGCAGGCCCAACCCCAGGAGGAGGGACAGCACCGACCGCCAGCCGGGAGCACCGGCCGGGCGCCGGGCCCGCCGCGATGAAGCTTCTTCCGAGGACACGTCCGTCGTCACGCGCGCCACCCTGTCGTCCCGGGAGCCGGGACGCCTTCGAGCGCGGGAAGATAACGGCCACCCCCACGCCGCGCCCGCCAGCCCCGCCGGACGCCTGGCGGGCCGTCATGAACTAGTATTTCTTGATAAACATGGAATCACACCCTGGGTATTCCTGGCTCGCGCTGGCGCTGTGCAGCGTGTTGACGACGGGCTGCGCGACCGCGACGTGCCTCGACAGTGTGACGTGCTGTGTGGAGGCACACCCGGGCAATCCGGCCGCGTGTGGACTCACGGCGGGCGAAGCGGCAGCCCTCATGGGAGCCGCCGCAGGCGCCGGGAGTGCGGCCGCGATCACGTCATCTCAAGCGAAGGAGGATGAGTTCGCGCACAACGCCCACCTTCCCGAATGGAAGCAGCGGTGCATCCGCGCATGGAACGACTGTGCCGACGGTAGACTCGATGGTCCCTGCACAGCCTGTCTCCGCCGCTGCGAGGGACAACACGAGTGGCCTGTCGATATGTGCGGGCCGAAGCCGAGGAAGCGTTAGATGACCGCCCGACCCGATTGGGACGCGATACGGGACCTGTCGCGTCGTGTGCTGCGAGAGGGAGCCCCCCTGGCCCTCACGCAGGACGTGCGCGCGCTCCTCCTCCGCACCGCTGACGAAGTCGGCATCGACAGCGCCTCCGAAGCCCTCCGGACCGATGCCGGTGCGCTCACGCTCCTGCGCGAGTGCGCCCGCCGCATCACGGACGGATCCAACAGACTCATGGATGCGCTGCACCGGATGTTCCGGTACCAGGACGCGGGCGATTACGAGCGAGCGCGCCAGGAGATGCGCGACGTGCTCTCTGTCGAAGTCGTCCCCTACTACCGCGAGGCAGCACAGGGACAGCTCGACGACATGGCCGACGCGCCGTGACCGGTCTGGGCGCGGCGCCCCAAAGGCAGCCGCGCCCTGCCCCTGTCAGCTCCGCGAGCGGCGGCGGCGCACCAGGGCTCCCAGGCCCACCAGCGCCCAGAGGCTGATCATCCCCGCGGGCGCCGAGCCGCAGCCGCAGCCCACGTCCAGGTCGGTGGGGCCTCGCACCTGGAAGTCCACCTCCGGTGAACGCAGCCCCGCCTCGCCCTGCGGCGTCACGACCTGGGCGACGACCTTGTGCGCCCCCGTCGCGAGCGCCTTGTCCGCCGTCAGCACGTGGCGGAAGACGCCTTCGTCATCCGCGGTGGCGGTCGCGAGCGCCGTGCCGTCCAGCTCCAACCGCACGGACGTGCCGGGCAGCGCCACGCCCACGAACATGAAGGTCGGATCCACCGTGGAGCCCTCCTCGGGCACGAGCACCCTGGGCGTCGCCGGATCCACCGGGCCCGCGTCGGCGCCGCCATCCGTTCCGCCGTCCGCGCCGGGCACCACCACCTCGAAGCCCACGACGTCGGAGTACGGCCCGTCATCGCCCGCCTCGTTGTGCGCGTGCACCGTGACCTTGTGCGTGCCCACGCTCAGCGGCGCGGTGGCCGGCACCTGGTAGCGGAAGCGGCCCAGCAGGTCCAACGGCACGATGTTGTCCGGTCCGTCGTCAATGACGACGCCCACGCTGACGCCATTGGCCGCGGTGCCGGCGAACAGCGGCGTGGGGCTCACGGTGTCCCCGTTCGAGGGCACCACCAGCACGGCCATCTGCACGACGCCACCGTCCGCGAGCACCACCGCGGGCGTGGTGAAGCGCACCGGCGTGGAGGGCTTGCTCGCCACGCCCAGCGACTCCGCCCACGCGACGACGTCATGCGCGCCCGCGCTCAGCGGCGCGGTGGGGTCGTAGGTGAAGCGGCCATCCGAGCCCGGCACCGCCGCGCCAATCTCCCGCCCATCCACGACGAGGTGGACGACCGGCCCGTTCGTGCCCGCGGTCCCTTCGAAGCGAGGGCGCGTGGTGGTGGACGCCTCGCCCGCCACCGGCGCCGTGATGACGGGCGTGACGGGGACCTGGAAGGACTGGGACAGCTCCTGCACCGTTCCCGTGGACGTGCCCGAGCCCCCGTCCGGAGTGCCGGCATCCGACGTCGTGGTGGCCGGCCCCGCGCCGTACGAACCCGCGCCCGGGTAGGCGGACACGCCCGCGCTGCCCGCGCTCGCGTTGGGCACACACGCGAGGGTCTTGCCCTCGAGCAGGATGCGGCCCCCGGCGCCACCACCGCCCGGCCCGAAGGGCTGCTTGTCCAACTGGGTGTTGCCGCCCGCGCCGCCCCGCGCCTCGACCCCGCCGCAGTTCACGATGTCCACCGCGCGCAGCACCACCGCGCCGCCCGCGCCGCCACCGCCCGCGCCGTCGTTGCCCGACGAGGCCCCCGCGGTCGAACCCGAGGCGCTGTAGATGCCCTTGCCCTCGAACGCGGTGGAGCGGATGAACACCACGCCGCCGCCTGCGGCGCCGTTGGAGCCGGCCTGGTCGGAGCCCTGCCCCGCGCCGCCGCCACCGCCGAACGTGAAGCGCTCGAACACGGAGTAGCTCAGCGCCGCGCCGCCCAGCCCGCCCTGGTCGCGCGAGCCGTCCCCGGAAGCCGTGCGCCCGCCAATGCCGCCCACGCCGCCGTGCCCGCCACCGCCACCGCCGGCCGCCGCGCAGTTGCCGCCGCCACCGCCGTTGGTCAGGTTGCCGCGCCCGGTGGTGATGCCGGTGCGGGAAATCTTGCCAGCCACGCCCTCGCCGCGCTCGGAGCCACCCTTGCCATGGTCCAGCTCCAGCGCCGTGCAGCCATTCAGGTCGGCGATGTCGGCCTGGAAGACGCCGCCCAGGGAGCCCAGGCCATCCGCGTCGATGCGGCCTTCGTTGACCACCTTCCCACTCACCAGCATCGCGAGGATGCCGCCGGACTTGCCATTCCATGGCGTCACGGTGAGCCGCGCGCCCGCCTCGATGACGACGTCGGAGTACTCTGCCACGCGCACCACCTGGGCGCGCCCGGAGGCGTAGGCGTAGCGCAGCGGTGCGGTCAGCGTGAGGAGGGCGGGCGTGGAGGACGACACCTTCTCCAACCGCGCCAGCTCCCAGCGCCCCAGCGTGACCGCCCCCGTCAGCGCCACGGGCTTCGTGTTGCCCACGTCAGGCGCGGAGGACAGGCCGGTGCTCTCGTGGATCATCACCAGGTCGCCAGCGGAGATCTTGAGGCCGGAGACGACCAGCTCCTGGCCCCCCGCCGCGACGCTCTTGCCCAGGGGCGCGTCCACGCCCATGGCGACGCCCTGTCCCGAAACGAGGTTGAGCACGCCGTCGCGTCCGGTGCCCAGGTCAAAGGAATCCGGCTCCGCGCGAGCGACCTGCGCCAGGAGCAATCCAACGATGAGAGCCAGCGTGATGCGCATTCCCCCATGGTGCCCCACCGGGCGTCCGGGGTCGAGGGTGGCCCCCCGCTTCAGCGGGACGGAATCAGGTCCTGGAGCCCCCGCGCGTTGACGGGCGCGAAGAAGGACTGCCGCAGGAGCCGTCCCAGGGCACGGCGCTCGACGCAGAGCAACTGGAGCGAATCCTCCCATTCCCCCAGCACGGCCACCGCGCGCACGTCGGCCGCGTCGCGGTACAGGTCGTTGAGGTTGTGCACGAGCGCGGACACGTCCTCCACCTCCCAGCGCTCCGTGACGTCGCCCGCCGCGACGTGCAGCTCCAGCACGGGGCGCTCGCGCACGTCCACGACCTTGAACTTCCGGGCCGCGCCGCCCATGGCCGCGGTGAGGGGGCCCACCAGCTCATCCGGCCGGACGCCGTACCCCACGGTGAGCCCGCCTTCGAGCAGGCCCGCGTCGCACAGCCGCAGCAGCGACACGTGGGGAGGCTCGCCCTTGGGTACGAGCCCGGACGCGGCGGCGGAATCCTTGAGCAGCCGCTCGCGGTCGAGCGCATCCAGCAGGGAGGCCATGGCCGGGCCACCCTATCAGGGCTCCTCGCCCTCCCAGTAATCCACCTGCGCGTCCAGGGGCAGGTACGCCATCAGCGTGCGCGCGGCCTTGTCGCCCCCGGGCGCGGCGCCCGCGAAGACGCCCACCTTCTTCGAGTCCGGGTACACGAGCACGTCCGGCGCCTCCATGGTGGAGAAGCACAGGTAGCGCAGCGGCTCCGCGCCGTCGTTGATGAGCTGGTGCGCGCACTCCGCGCCCGGCGGCAGCGCGACGTAGTCCCCTTCGCGCACGGGCAGCGTCTCCGTCCCCAGCCGCAGCGAACCCGTGCCGGACAGGACGTAGACGGCCTCCTCATTGCCCAGGTGGTAGTGCAGCGGCCACGAGCGGCGGCCCGGAGGAAGCTCCACCAGGCTGCACCCGAGCTTGTGCCCATGCGCGGCGGCGCCCAGTTGCTTGCGCTTGAGCGCCACGCGGCTGCCGTGGGCGAGCTCGGTCCAGGGAACGTCTTCGGCGTGGATGAGGTGGGGCGAGGCCATGGCGGACTCCTGTTTCACGGGCGCTCCGCGACGAGCGCGAACACGCGGTGGGGAACGGACATCGGCTCCTGGGGGAAGCGCGCGGTGAGGAGCGCGGCCAGCGCGGCGTCGAAGCGGGCCACCTGCGCTGGAGGGAGCATGGCGCCAATCCGCGCGTTGGCGCGCATCCGTCCGCGCCACGCTTCGTGGGTGTAGGGCGTGAGCGTGTCGAAGGTGAAGGACGTGAGGGACTGGAAGCCGGCCACGCCCACGTCGCGGAACCACTGCGGGTAGATGCCCACGCCTTGTCCGAAGTGATCCACGGCCAGTTTGACGCGAGGGCTGAACTCCTCCACCAGGGCCTCGGTGGCCTCCAGCAGGTTGCCGGGCAGGGCCGTCCAGTCGAAGTGGCAGAGGATGAGCTTCCCGCCGGGCTTGAGCAGGCGGAAGGCCTCGCGCGCGGCGGCGGCGCGGTCGAACCAGTGCCAGCACTGGCCCGCGAACACACGGTCGAAGGAACCCGAAGGCAGGCCGGTGTTCTCCGCGGGCGCTTCACGGAAGTCCACGCGGAGGCCCTCGTCGCGAGCAAGTTGTGCCGCGGCCTCCAGCTGCGGCGCGGATACGTCCAGGGCGGTGACGTCGCAGCCGCGCCGGGCCAGGTTGCGCGCGACGGTGCCGGTGCCGGTGCCCAGGTCGAGCACCCGCAGGCCGGACGTCAGCACGCCGTCCTGTTCGAGCCGTGTGTAGAAGGCCTCCGGGAAGCCTGCCCGGTGCTTCGCGTAGTCCGACGACGTGCGTCCGAAGTCCACGTTCATGGTCGTTCTCCCCGCCAGGTCATGCCTCGGCCATGGGGAGGCTCAGCTCGACAGGAGGGTCCAGTCGAGTCGAGACTCCGCTCCAGGGAGGCACGCGAAACATGGTGCGTCGTGCAGGGGGACGTTCTCAATCTCGATTCGACCATCCAGTTGAGGAGGAGCTGCTGCGCGCGGAGGAGGCGGCGGCCCTGCTGGGGGTAAAGCGAGCGACGCTCTACACGTACGTGAGCCGGGGGCTCGTGCGGTGCGTGCCGGAGAAGGGCACGAAGGAGAACCGCTATCTGCGCGCGGACGTGGAGCGGTTGAAGACGCGCCACGACGCCCGCGCGGGCCACGCGGCGGTGGCCTCCGGAGCACTGCGCTGGGGCGAGCCCGTCATCGACTCGTCGGTGTCGCGCATCAGCGAGGAGGGACTCTCCTACCGGGGCCACGACGCGGTGGACCTGGCCGCCCAAGGACACCGCTTCGAGGACGTGGCGGAGCTGCTCTGGACCGGGCATCTGCCATTGGAGTCCACGACGTGGCCCGCACCGGAAGCACCGTGGGACACCGTTGGGACCACAGAGCCGTCGGTGCGAAACACGCGGTCATCGTCCTCGGAGCGCAGTGGCGCACCTTCGCGAGACACGCGGCAGTCGGCCTCGGAGCGCGTCGCTTCAGCGACCAGGGATGCGCTGCTCGTGTCCCCCAGCGCTCTCGCAGCGATGCTCCCGCGAGACACTCCGCCCCTGTCCTCCCTGGCCGCGCTGGTGCCGCTCCTCGCCGCGAGTGACGCGGGCCGCTTCGCCGCTCCCGTGGAGCAGGACATGCTCCGCGCACGTCGGATCATCCGCCACCTGGGCGCGTGGGTCTGCGTGGCCCAGGCTCCCAGCCGCGTGTTGCGAGCATTGAAGGAACCCACGGTGGCCGCTTCACTCGCCACGGCCTGGGACGCGAAGCCGAAGCGGACCGCGGAGCTGATCAACCTGGCGCTGGTGCTCTGCGCGGACCACGAGCTGAACACCTCCACCTTCGCGGCCCGCGTGACAGCCTCCTCCGGCGCGGACCTGTACGCGTGCATCAGCGCGGCGCTCGCGGCCATCTCCGGCCACCGTCACGGCGGCGCCTGTGACCGCGTGGAAGCGCTCATCGCGGAGGTCGGCCGTCCCGA
Organism: Corallococcus sp. AB030; assembly: GCF_003668965.1. NCBI lineage: Bacteria > Pseudomonadati > Myxococcota > Myxococcia > Myxococcales > Myxococcaceae > Corallococcus > Corallococcus sp. AB030. The sequence goes on along the minus strand of NZ_RAWQ01000137.1, from coordinate 13,139 downwards.
GCGCGCCGCCCAGGTCGTCCACGGCCGCCTGCGCCGGGGTGAAGCCGTGACGGGCTTCGGCCACCGCCTCTACCTGAAGGGAGACCCGCGCACGCCACCGCTCGTCGCCGCCGCGTCGAGCGTGAAGCCCGAAGCACCCAAGGTCCGCGTGGCCCGCGCCGTCATGGACACCATGCGGGACGCCGGCCATCCGCCCCCGTCCCTGGACTGGGGCCTGGTGATGCTCGCGGACGCGCTGGGCCTGCCTTCCGGCGCCGCCACCGTGCTGTTCAGCCTGGGCCGCACCGCGGGCTGGGTCGCCCACGTCCTGGAGCAGCGTGAACAGGGCCACCTGCTCCGCCCCCGCGCTCGCTACGTGGAAGCCCCCGCCCGGTAGCACCGTGAAACATTCCGCGCGGCTGTCACCTGGCGTGCACGCCGCGCGGCTTTCCGTTTGGCGCTCCGGGCTCCCGTGCACACACTGGCAGCCCCGTGAGCACCTCCCGTCCGACCCTGCCCTATCCCGCCCTGATGTTGCTCGGCAACGTGGCCTTCATCGCCTCGTGGATCGTCATCCTCAAGCGCCCCGAGGGCTGGCAGCTCGTCGGCCCCGTCCTCCTCGCCCTCTTCCTGGCCCTGCGCGTGGGCGGCGTGTGGAAGTACGCCCTGAACCACCCGGACCCCGCCGGCCGCACGAGGCGCTCCGCCATCCTCTCCACCGTGCTGGCCGTGCTGGCCGTGGGCCTCTGGGGCTACACGTGGATGAGCGGTCCCCGCTAGCAAACGAAACGGGCGCCCCTTCCGTGAGTGGAAGGCAGCGCCCGTCGTCACTTCCCACAGCGGAAGCAGTCCCGCGTCAGACGTTGAAGCGGAAGTGCATGCAGTCGCCGTCCTGCACGACGTACTCCTTGCCTTCCACGCGCAGCAGGCCCTTCTCCTTCACCGCCGCCTCGCTGCCCAGCTTCACCAGGTCCGTCCACCCGAAGACTTCCGCCTTGATGAAGCCGCGCTCGAAGTCGGAGTGGATGACGCCCGCCGCCTGCGGCGCCTTGAAGCCCTTGTGGATGGTCCACGCGCGGCACTCCTGCTCGCCCACCGTGAAGTACGTCCACAGGCCCAGCAGCTTGTAGCCCTCGCGAACCACCTTGTTCAGGCCCGGCTCCGTCAGGCCGGAGTCCGCCAGGAAGCCAGGGCGGTCGGCCTCGGCGAGCTGCTGGATTTCCGACTCCAGCGCCGCCGCCAGCACCACCACGCCCGCGCCCTCCTTGGCGGCCATGTCGCGCACCTGCTGCACGCGCGGGTCGCTGTCTTCCTTGCCAATCTGCCCTTCGCTGATGTTCGCCACGTACAGCACGGGCTTGTCCGTCAGCAGGAACAGGTCCTGGATGGCCGCCTTCTCGTCGTCGGTGAGCTTCTGCGCGCGCACCGTGAGGCCTTCATCCAGCTTCGCCTTGATGCGGTCGAGCAGCGCGACCTCGGCCTTCGCCTCGTCGCCCGCCTTGCCACCCATCTTGGTGTTCTTCAGCGAGCGCTCGCGGCGCTTCTCCACGGTCTCCAGGTCCTTGAGGCACAGCTCCGTGTCGACCACGTCCCGGTCCCGCACCGGGTTCACGCCTCCCTCGACGTGAGTGACGTTGTCGTCCTCGAAGCAGCGCAGCACGTGGAGCACCGCGTTCACCTGCCGGATGTTCCCCAGGAACTGGTTGCCCAGGCCCTCGCCCTTGGACGCGCCGCGCACCAGGCCGGCGATGTCCACGAACTCCAGCGACGTGGGGATCTTCTTCAGCGGCTTGACGAGCGCCGACAGCTGGTCCAGGCGGTCGTCCGGCACCGGCACCACGCCCACGTTCGGCTCGATGGTGCAGAACGGATAGTTCGCCGCCTGAGCGCCCGCGGCGGACAGGGCGTTGAACAGGGTGGACTTGCCCACGTTGGGCAGACCGACGATGCCAATGGAGAGAGCCATGATGGATTCCTGGAACAGGCGGGCGCGGCGGAAGACTCCCGGCCGTTAGGCCGAGCGGCGGGTCGCCGAGGCGCTGGTGGCGCCGGGCAGGCCCTGCACGAACTGCTCGGCCAGCGCGCGGTGCTTGGCGTCGTCCATGCGCTCGCTCATGAGCTTGCCGGCCACTTCCATGGCCAGGTCCACGGCCATGGAGCGGACCTCCGCGATGGCCTTGGCCTTCTGGTCGTCAATCTCGCGGCGGGCGGACTGCTTCAGCTCCTCCGCCTCCTTGCGGCTCTTGGCCATCAGCTCGTCGCGGAACTTCTCCATGTCCGCCTGCACGCGGCGGGTGGTCTCCGCGGCCTCGCGGCGGGCCTCGGCGATGGCCGTCTTCTGGTCGGCGAGCAGCTTCTCCGCCTCGGCGCGCTCACGCTTCGCGCTCTCGATGGCGTTGGTGATCTGCTTCTCGCGCTCCTCGACGAGCGACAGGATGGGCCCCCACGCCTTCGCCCGCAGCACCAGCAGGACGATGACGAAGGTGACGATGGTCCAGAAGATGAGGCCCGGACGGACCTCCACGAAGCTGCTGGCGGCGAGGACTGAGGGCAGGAACATGGCGGGTCCCGGTGAAGCGAAAAGACAGAGGGAGGATGCGGGAGACTTCAGGTGCGACGGTACTGCGGTACTGCGAGCCGGAACGCCGGCGCCCCTTCTTCCCGAAGAGGACGCCGGCTCCCGGTGACACCAACGCCCTGACTCAGACCTTGATGGCGAGCAGGATGCAGACGACCAGCGCGAACAGCGTGGCGCCTTCGATGAGCGCCGCGGCGATGATCATCGTGGTGCGGATGTCGCCGCCGGCGGCCGGCTGACGGCCCGTGGCGTCCATGGCGGCGGCGGCCAGCTTGCCGATGCCGAGGGCGGCGCCGATGATGGAGAGACCCGCGCCGATACCGGCGGCGAGGAACGCGAGAGCGATGTTGGTCATGGGAGCACGTCTTCTTTCGTGAGGCGGGACCCGCTTGTGGGGGGGTCGTGAAATCCCTTTAGGACTACCTCCGGCGGCCTTTCGAACCGCCGGGTCTTCAACCGGAGCGCGCCGTCACAAAGACGTGCGCCCCGTCAACTTGTCCGGCTCAGGCGTGGTGCGCCTTGCCGTGGTCGTGGCTCTTGTCACCTTCGTGGTGCTCGTCGTGGTGGTGGCCCATGGCCACGCTCATCCCGATGAACAGCGCCGACAGCATGGTGAACACGTACGCCTGCACGAAGGCCACGAACAGCTCCAGCAGGTAGATGCCGAAGGCGAACGGCACGCTCACCAGCGCCACCGCGGGGTTGCGGAGCATGAAGATGAGGCCCAGCAGGAAGAAGATGACGATGTGGCCCGCCAGCATGTTGGCGAAGAGACGGATGGTGAGCGCGAAGGGCTTGGTGAACAGGCCCAGGACCTCCACCGGAATCATGATGGGCCACAGCCAGGGGGCCACGCCGCCCGTCAGGTGCTTCAGGTAGCCACCGATGCCCGCGGCGCGGATGCCCGCCGCCTGCGTGACGAAGAAGGTGCACAGCGCCAGGCCGCACGTGACGGCGATGTTGCCCGTGGCGGTCGCCATCCAGGGGAACAGGCCCAGCAGGTTCATGAAGAGGATGAAGAAGAACGCGGTGAGCAGGTAGGGCACGTAGCGGGGGCCCTCCTCCTTGCCGATGTTCTTGATGGCCAGCTCGTCGCGCACGAACAGCACGAGCATCTCGAAGAGGTTCGCCCCGGCGCCGCGCGGCACGAGCTTCGTCTTGTCGCGGTTGCTCCAGATGAGCAGCGCGCCGATGAGCAGCAGCGCCGCCAGCCACATCATCACCGTGTGCTTGGTGATGGAGAGGTCCAGGCAGCCGGCGCCCAGGCCCGGGTAGACCTCGCCGTGACCGCCGCCGTGCGGATCCGCCACCGGCGTGCAGGCGCCATCCTTCAGCGGGATGAGGATCTGCGGCAGGTGGATGGGGATGTGGTTGTTGCTGAGGGGGATCTCGAACTCGTACTCGTTCGAGTCGGACACGTGGTGGAGGATGTAGCCGGCGACGTCATCGCCCTCGGCGTCCTTGTCCTCGTTCGCGTAGCCGTGCTCGCCGGCCTGGTCGGAGGCCCATACGACGCCCGCGAACAGACAGGCGAACAGCACCATTGCCTTGCGCATCACTCGTCTCCGCCCGCCGTGTCTTTCGACGCGGCCATCACGTAGCTGACTTCAATCCACTGCAGCGCGAAGTAGACGCCGAAGAAGCCGCCCACGAACGCGATCGCGCTCAAATTCCGGGACACCACCCACGCCAGCCCAATCCCCACGCCCACGCCCCTGAGGGCGAAGACCACACCGACCACCTTCAACGCCGCCTTCAAATCCGCCTGCAACGACGCGCGCCGCTTCAGCACCAGCGCCAGCACGCCCGTCATCGCCGCGATTCCCACGCCCAGCAGCGCGGCGACCCGGTCCTCCGTCACCTTCGGCAGCGCCGCCGCCACCACCGCGCCCACGCCCATCACCGCCGCCGCCAGCCCCGCGTGCGTCCAGAACGGGTCCCGCTTCGGCTGTCCGCCCGTCCCCGTCACTTGCGCTTCCCCAGCCGCGTCATCGCATGGAGGAAGCTGTAGAACCCCACGCCAATCCCCACCAGGCTCAAGCCCAGGAGCAGCCAGGGCGACGTCCCCAGCCACTTGTCCAGGAAGTATCCTCCCAGGACCCCCACCACCGCCCCGCCCACCAGCTTCCAGACCGCGGAGATGTACGGCTCCGCCGCCCGCATCTGCCGGGCCGTCTCGCCCAGCTCACTGCCCGGCGCGTCCGCCTGCTTCCGAGGCTCCTGGTCTGCCATGCGGACGCCTCACCAAACCCCGGGAAAGTCTTGGGTTTCCTTCACCAACCCCGACCCCGCCCATACACGCGCGGGCGCCGCTTAGCACCGAATGAGCGGCGCGTGCAACCGGTACGGGGGCGCGGGGCACCCCACCGCCAGCAGCGGTTGCGGCACCCGCAAGCGCAGCTACCACGGCGCCGGGGCCGGAGGGGTGGTTTCTCCTCTATAGCAGGGGCTCAAAGGAGCAGGCGGCCCTGGGGGCGCCCGGTGGATCAGCGGCGGCAGGGGGTCGCCGGAGCATGGGGGAGGTGACGGGCGGCCGGGCGGAGCGCCCTCCGTCTCTCAGCACCGGGACTCCGTCATCGCCAGCTTGGCAGGGGTCACGTTGGCCGTTCATGCCCAAGGAGTCACGCATGCCGAAGCCGCTCGAGCTCACCTCGCCGAAGTTCAAGGACGGGACGCCCATCCCCATCGCCTACACCGGTGAGGGCGACGACAAGGCGCCTCCCCTGCACTGGGAGAACCTCCCCGCCGGGGCCAAGAGCCTGGCGCTCATCGTGGAGGACCCGGACGCGCCGGACCCGGCGAACCCCCAGCGCACCTTCTGCCACTGGGTCCTTTATAACCTCCCGATCAACGCCCAGAACATCCCGGACGGGGCGACCCTGGACGTGCTGCCGGACGGGGTGCGGCTTGGGCGCAACGACTTCAACCGGCAGGACTACGGTGGCCCCATGCCGCCCATCGGCAGCCACCGGTACTTCTTCAAGCTGTACGCCCTGGACACGGTGCTGCCGGACCTGAACCAGCCCAACCGCACGCAGCTGCTCAAGGCGATGGAGGGTCACATCGTGGGGGAGACCCAGCTCATGGGCACCTACGAGAAGACGCACCACCGCAAGCATTGAGGCGCACGGGGCACCTCAAGGTGACGGCAGCTCGCGCAGCATCACGGCGGGCAGGTGGGGCACCTTGAGGTACTCCACGCGCGTGGGCTTCGGCTCCACCAGGGGCCAGCCCGGCGCGTCCAGCGCGGCGAGCAGCGTGAGCACCGGGTAGTCGAAGGACTCCACGAACGGGCCTGACGCCGGCATGGGGGCAAGACCCCACGCGAGCGACAGGCGCAGCCGTTCGCACCGCGCCAGCTGTGGCACGTAGGCGGGCAGACGCTGGAGGAGCTTCGCGTGCGGGGCGTGCTCGCCCGCTTCCAGGAAGCGGCAGTACGCGATGGCCTCCTCGCGGTTGAGCACTTCAGGCAGCACGTCCTGGAGGAAGCGCGCTCGCAGCGGGCCCAGCTCTGGCCGCTTCGCTTCGTCCACCCAGGCGAGCTGTTCGCGCACGCGCTCGGTGCGGTGGAAGTCCATCATCCTGCCGGCGCGCTCCACCACCACCGGATCCACCCGTTGGAGTGCCTCCACCTCCAACGACGTCAGGTCCAGCGGGGCCAGGGCCTTGGGTGCATCGCCGCGCCACGCTTCACGGAAGCGGGGATCCACGTGCAGCCGCGCCAGGACTTCCAACGTTCGTGGATAGCTCATCTCAAGCCGCGCTCGCGCCGCAGCGCTGGAGGATGGCGCGAGCGCGGGCCAGCTCCTCCACCAGCTGCGCGAAGGGAGGAAAGCCGCTGTCCATCTCGAAGTTCACCCCGCGCACCGGGCTGCGTGGCGCGACGTATTCCAACAGGCGCCACACCTCCTCCGGTGACGGCGCGGAGTGGCTGTCCAGTCTCAATCCCTCCATCGTGACGCCGCCCGCCAGGTGAACCTGCACCACGCGCTCCAAAGGCAGCCGGTCCAGGAAGGCATACGGGTCGAACCCGTGGTTGACCGCGTTGCAATAGAGGTTGTGCAAGTCCAACAACAGTCCGCAGTCCGCGCCCTCCACCACGCGGCGCAGGAACTCCGCTTCATCCAACGTGTTGAGCGGCGTGTGGAAGAGATACGCGATGTTCTCCACCACGAACGGCACGTCCAGGTCCGCCCGCGCCGCCTTCACGTTGCGCACGCACGTGGCCACCGCCTCCTCCGTCAGCGGCACCGGCGTCAGCGCGCGCAGGGGCAGGTTCCCCACGCGCGTGAAGCACAGGTGGTCTCCGTGCCAGACGCTCCGGGTGAGCTGGCGGACGCGCTTCAAACCGTCGCGGTAGCCGGGCGCGTCCACGCCGTCCGAGCCCACCGACAGCTCCAGGCTGTGGCCCACAATGGGATAGCGCTTCGCGAGCAACTCCAGCCGCCGCTCCGAGTCCGGCGTGAGCGGCAGGAAGTGCTCGGGCGTCACCTCCAGCCAGTCCACGCCGGGGTTGCCACGCGCCAGGTGCGGATTGAGGTCCCAGCGGTAGCTGAGCCCCACGCCCAGGAAGGGAAGGCCCATGGCTTCAGGCCTTGCGCCGCGCCATCACCTGGAAGTGCTGCCCCAGGACGGCGAAGCCCTCGTGCGCCAGCTTCTCCTGCAACGCCAATATCTCCTCGCGCGCGGCCCACGCGTCCCACGGCTTCTCCGCGGTTCCGCCCTGCGCGGCCGCCATCGCCTTGAGCATGTCGAAGAACATCACCGGCTTGCCGAAAATCTCGAGCAGCTCCGCGCCCGCGTCCGCCACCGCGCGCTCCAGCTCGCGCACCGTGAAGGCGTGCACCGGCAGGCCATACGGGCACGTCGTGCGGCCGTCGTGGAGCGTGCGGAAGGCCTCCTGCGGCTTGCCCAGCTTCAGGTAGCCGGAGAAGGCCTCGTAGCGGTTGTCCACGCCCAGCACCACCGGCGCGCCCGGCTTCGCCACGCGCACCAACTCCTTCACCGCGCGCGGGTACGCGCCCAGGCAGTACGACACCGGGTCCCCTTCGCAGAAGACCAGGTCGAAGGCCGCGTCCGGCAGCTCCAGCGCCGCGACGTTCCCCTCCACGAAGGCCACGCGGTCCAGCAGCCCCTTCGCGGTGAACTGCGCCCTGGCGCCGTCCAGCATGCCCGGAGAGATGTCCAGCACGGTGACGTGGTGCCCGGCTTGCGCGAAGCGCGTGCCGAACTTGCCGCCCCCGCCGCCCGCGTCCAACACGCGCCAGGTCGTGCCGTCCTTCGGCAGCAGCGCCTCCACCGGCTTCCAGGTGAGGTGCTCGTACGTCAGCCAGAACAGCTTGATGGCCGTGGCGTCCGGCGCGCCCTGGTCGTACTTCGGGGACACCTCGTCGTAGCGGCGCTTGAGGCTCTGCGGGTCGGCGGAGGTCATGCGAATGGCCCTTGGGACAGGTCAGTAGTTGAAGGAGATTTTCGAGAGGATCCGCCGCTCCTGGGAGCCGCCGAAGGGCTGATCCGTGTAGACGAGGAAGATGTCGCTCCACTGGCGGTAGTGCCACCCCACCATCGCGTCCAGGAACGTGCCCTTCACGGAGTTGTAGTCCGCCAGCTCGTACACGCCGCCCTTCTGCAACGTCAGGCGCGCGTAGAGGTCCGGGCTGAAGTGGTAGCGCAGCTGCGCGTAGCCGGAGAAGCTGTAGCCGTCCCCGGACGTGCCGTAGAGGTCGCTGTTCGTGGGCACATTGAAGTTGCGCGTGTAGAAGCCGCTGAAGCGCGCGACGATGTGCGGCCCCACCTTCATGTTCACCGCGCCGTTGAAGCCGCGAATCTCTCCGCCCAGGAAGCGGCCGGCGACGGCCGTCAGCGTGTAGCTCTGCCAGTCGTGCGGGAACAGGGTGAAGCCAAACGTGCCCAGCCGGTCCCGGAAGCCCAGGTTGTCGTCGTAGATGCCCTCCAGGTAGAGCGCGAAGTCGTGGTGCAGGTAGGGCTGCACGTTGAGGCGGTTGCGCCAGCGCGTGCGCTCGCCCTCGTGGTTGCGGCGCCACAGCGAGTCCCACGTCATGTCCAGCCGGGGCAGGAAGCGCCACCCGGGGAACGGGTTCAGGAACAGGCGCGAGTTGTAGCCCTGCTTGTCCACCACCGGCGTCCAGCCCAGCGGGTTCGCGTAGTTCTTCCCGATGTCCTCGAACTGCAACCAGAACTCCGACAGCGTGTCGAAGCGGTGCAGGCCCACGTGGTACGCGTCCGAGTCCTCGTTGCCCAGCGGGCTCCAGCTCTTCAGCGCCTGCGCCTGGATGAAGAACTCCTCGAAGAGGTGGAAGTTGCCGTCCACGCCCACCGTCTGGAAGTCCGAGTCCCCGAACAACCCGCCCCGACCGCTGCGGTTGAGCGCCACCAGGGAGATCATCGACCGCTTGCCGATGTCCTGCTGCAAGCGGATGACGCCGGAGTTGACGTTCTCGAAGACCTCGCGGCCGTTGGCGTCCCGGCCGGTGAGGTCGCGGTGCTGCACGTCCATCATCGAGAAGCTCAAGCCCCCCAGCTTGCCGGTGAGCTGCAGGCCGCCCCACACCCGGTCATGCGGCCGCAGCGCGATGCGGCGCGAGGTGAAGACGTTGATGGGCGCGATGAAGAGGTGCTCGCTCTCCGTGAAGAACGCGCGGCGCTCAGGCAAGAGCGGCATGTCCGTGTCCAGGAGGAGGAAGCTCTGGTCGGCTTCCGCGTCGCTGAAGTCCGGGTTGGCGGTGAGCTTCACCGACAGCCAGGGCGTCGGGTCGATGCGCGCGTCCGCGCCCACGTTGGGACGGAAGACGCCCCGGTCGTCCGTGGTCTTGAGCGCCACCGTGGTGGCCACGTACGGGGTGATGCTGAAGATGGAGCGCGGCTTGATGCCCTTGAGCCCCTCCAGGTGCGGGTAGCGGCTCACCTTCGCGCTGTTGACGCCGTCCGGCGTCCAGTTGCTCCACTCCTGGTTGCGCGACTGTTCGCGGTCCAGGAGCATGCCGAAGGACATCTCGTCCTTGGCCTCGAACTGGAAGTTGGCGAACGGGATGCGCACCTCCGAAATCCACCCGTCCTTCACGATGGTGGACTTCGTCTCCCACTCCCCTCGCCAGTTGGTGGAGAAGGCCTCGCCGTCATCCACGATGCGCCCGTCGGTGCGCACGCCCAGCGGGTTGGTCCAGAAGTAGTACGCGTTCCGGTGGTCCAGGAACGTGTCCAGGATGATGGTGATGTTGTCCTCCTGGTGGAGGAACCCTTCGTTCTGCACCGTGTAGCCGGTGATGCGCTCCGGCTTGGAGTCGATGCAGTGGAAGAGGAAGTACAGGTTGTCCTGGTCGTAGAGGATGCGGACCTTGGTGTCGTCCGGCGCGGGCTTGCCGTAGTTGACGCGCGTGAGGTACCAGCCCGCGATTTCGGGGGCCTCCTGCCACGCGGGCTCGTCCCCCTTGCCGTCGATGGTGATGACGGCCTGCGTCCGCGTCGCGGTGACCTTGTACGGCGAATCAGCGTGTCCCAGCGTGGGCACCAGCGCGGCCAACAGCGCGGTGCCCCAGCGACACACGTGGCGAAGGGGACTCATCCAGGCTCCGAGGTGGGGGTGAGGGCGGCCACGGGGGCCGGTTCAGGAGTGGCGTGTGAAGACGCCTCGCGCACGCGCGACACACAGCCGAGCGCCAGCACGAGGGACACCGACGAAATGAGGAACGTGCTGCCGATGCCGGCTGCTTGCGCGACGAAGCCGTAGGTGACGGGCGCGAGCACGGAGGCCAGCGCGCCGCAGGCGCCCAGCGCGCCCATGAACCGGCCGCGCTCGGAGGGCGCCGGGGACTGCTCCACCACCAGCGCGGACGCGGAGGAGCGGTGCAGGCCGTCTGGGATGGCCAGCAGCACCCAGGCCACCACCAGCGTCATCAACGCGGCGCCGTCCGGCAGCCATCCCGCGGCCCCCAGCACCGCGGCCATCACCGCCATGCCCGCGAGGCCCGGCACGATCATGCCCACGCGCCGGGACAGCCGGTCCGACAGCCGTCCGCCGAAGGGCTGCACGAACGCGTACGTCAGCCACGACGCCGCCACCAGCGGCCCCACGGCCTCCCGGGGCGCGCCCAGCTCCACCGCGTACAGCGGCAGGTACGTGGGGAACAGCGCCAGCGCGAAGGTGAAGAAGAACTGCCAGAGGAACAGCGCCGCCGCGCCCGGCCGGTCCTTCACGTAGGTGAACGGCGACAGGAGCCCCCGGAACACCAGTCCCCACGCAGCGCCCGCCCCACCGCGCACTGCCTCCGCGCGCGGGGGCCGCGCCGGTTCGTCCAGCCCCAGCAGCAGCAGGCTGCCCGCGAGGAACAGGCCCCCCGCCAGGAAGAAGGTGCCCGCCACCGACAGCGCGCGGATGACGGCGGAGGACGCGAACAGCGCCGCGACGAACACCAGGTTCGACGTGGCATCCAGCAGCGCGAAGAGGGTGGCGCGCTGCCTGGCGGGCGCGAAGTCCGCCACCATCGCGTTGGACACCGGCGCCGCGCTGCGCGACAGCAGCATCTTGAGGATCATCACGGCGGCGAGCGGCTGCGGGTCGTCCACCAGCGCCACCGCCGGCACCATCAGCGACGTGACGAGCGACAGACCCACCACGAAGGGCTTGCGCCCATGGCGGTCCGACAGCGCCCCCAGCACCGGCTGCACGAAGATGGGCAAGAGCGCCCCCACCGTGTAGAGCGCGCCAATCTCCTGGAAGCCCAGCCCGCGCGAGCGCAGGTACAACGGCATCACCGGGTTGAGCAGGCCGGAGGCCGCCATGCCCAGAAGCCCCGAGCCCAGCATCACCCGCAGGTTCCCCAGCCCCCGCGTCAGCCCATACATCTCCCGGATGGCACCCACGCCCTGGCGGATCATCCCCCCACCCCTTCTCCAGAGCCGGGCGCGTCGGCACGAGGCTTCAGCCCCAGCACCGCCTCCACCGCCTTCGTGAGCGTGGGCACCGGCCGCACGTCCAGCGCCGTCAGGGGCGCCGCGTCGAACCCGCTGCCCTCCGGCACGAACACCGCCACCCGGGCTGCCCCCGGAAACACCTGCTTCACGTAGGACTGCGCCACGCCCAGCTTTCCCTGGAGGAACTCGCGCGGCGCGGGCGCGAGCTTTTCCCCATGCGCCTCCAGCGCCACGCCCGTGCCCAGGAAGGGCGACGGCAGCGGCAGGCCCGCGAGCAGCGCCACCCACGCGACGAACAGTGGCAGCGACGCGCTCCGGCCATCCAGCGTCACGTTCCGGCCGCGCGGCGAGACGTGCAGGTCCGTCTCATCCCACGGCAGCGCGTAGCGCGCGCGGCCCACCGCGGACAGGTGGCGCGCATGGTCCTGCCACGCGGCGGTGAAGGCATTGCCCCGCGACACGTCCGTCCACAGCCGTCCCTGGCCGGGGCGCACGGACACCTCCACGGGCACGACTCGAAAGAGCGCGTGTCCGCCGACGTCCGCCTGGGTGAAGAGCAATACCTGCGTGGATGCGGGCAGCATGGGCGGGCGTGTCGGCGAGTGAGAGGAAAGACACAGCCGGGAGGAGGACCACGGCCCTCCTCCCGGCCATGAAACGCGTTACTCCGCGACGACGATCACGCTCATGCCGTTGGAGCAGGTGCACTTGTCGGACGACGCGGAAACGCGGACGATCTCGGACTGGATGTACATGGTGGTTCTCCTGGGATGGATGTTTGGGACTTGGGAACCGACGGGCGCGACTACTCCGCGCTCACGGTGGTCGAGGCGATGACCATGCCGTTGGAGCAGGTGCACTTGTCGGTGGCGGCGGACACGCGGACGATCTCGGACTGGATGTACATGGTGATTCTCCTGGATGGATTGCTGCGTTCACTGCGGTGAAACATGGCGGAGTGTGGACAGGGGGTCTGACATTGCCTGCCAACACTCCGGTGCTTCATTCCAGCCGTGAACAGACGTCTCACGTCTGGCATCACGCGCACCCGGGGCGACCCGGGCACACGGGATTCCCAAGGGCCAGGACATGGCCCGGCCTGTCCCTCTCACGAGGGGAAAAAGCCACTCAGCGGACGGCGAAAGTCAGACGGGGCGCGAGGGCTCGCACAGCCCCAGTTCCTGGAACTGCGTCACGGTGCGCTGGACGTCGGCGCGGATGGCCTCCTCCTGGCCCGCGGCGCCCAGCCGGAGCGCCAGCGACGCCACCGCCCCCTCCAGGGACGTGTCGCCCTGGCACAGCTCGAAGATGCGGGCGGCGGTCTCGTTCACCCGGAAGACCTCTCCGCCCTCGGTGTCCATGAGGAAGAAGGCTTCGTCCTGCTGCTGGACGATGACGCCGGAAGTCGCGCGGGGCAGATTCAAGACATCCCCCTCCGAAGGCGCGGCCCCCGGGGATTCCTGACGGAAGCAGAAAGGCGTCGGAATCCGGTTCAAGCCGCGCTGTTACAATTCCATGTTTCTAAATGCTCCAACAAAGCCTGTCAACACATGCAAGGATTCGGGTTGGGGCTTCATGAGAGGGTTTGCGAACGTGCCGGGTCCTGAAGCGCCGCGTCGGTCCAGAGCGGGGACCGGCTGTTGTGCGGTGG
>NZ_RAWQ01000136.1:0-29198 GCF_003668965.1 Corallococcus sp. AB030 | reverse complement strand
GGAGAGCCGCGGCACGCAGCGCCACTCCCTGCTGCCCGCCGCGGCGGAGCAGCCCTGTCAGGAGGCGCCGCTGCCCGGCAGTTAGCCGCACGCCCTGCTGGGGCCTCTTCCGGCGCACGCTGCTCATTACCAACGCAGCGTACCCCTGAACGGAATTACTCCGGTTGGCTTAGTCGGGTGCAGCAGTGCAACGAAGGTCGTCCGGCTCGACACGGGGGGCGGTGCGCCTGTCGTCCACGTGCCTCGTGCGGATGGAACGGCCCGGCCGGTCCCACTTGATGCGGGGGCGCTGAAGGAGGCCGTGGCGAGGCTGGCTCCGGGGCTTCGGTTGTCACCGAGGGCCCAGGATGCGGCCCGGCGACTCTTCGAGGTGGAGCCCCGGAGCGGTTCGTACCTGGTGGATGTGCGGCGCCGCCGCATCACGCCGCTCGGGCCGGGTGAGCACCTGTCCTCCGAGCAGACGCAGCCTGACGTGGAGATGACCCGCGCCTACTTGCGCTGGTGCGGACGGACCGGACGGGCCGGTGACTGCCTGGGACTGCTGAAGGAGAGCCCGGTCATCACGGGGGACGCGCGCTTCGCCCTGGCGCTCGCGTTGGCGAAGGGGGCGGTGCTGGACGAGCTGTGGGACGCCGTGAAGGACATGGCGAATCCCGAAGCGCTGATGCAGGCCGCTCTGTGGACAGCGGTCACGTATGCGCTGCTCTGGACCGTGCCGGAGCCCGCGACGAAGGGCGTGGCGGCGGTGCTCACGGCGGCGCTCATCGGCTACGTGGGCATCGACACGTTCTGGGCCCTCATCCAGGGCTTCCAGCACCTGATGGCGGAGTCGGATGCGGCGCTGACGTTTGACGAGCTGCGCGGAGCGGGAGAGCGATTCGGCAAGGTGATGGGCCGGCAGGCGGCACGGGCCTTCGTGATGCTGGCGACGGCGGCCATTGGAAGCACGGGGGCGACGCTTGGTGCGAAGCTCCCGGGCCTGCCAGGGGTGGCCCAGGCCGCCGTACGCGCCGAGGCGGAGGCCGGCGTGGTCTACGCAGCCATGGGGCAGGTCGAGACGGTTGCCATCGCCGCGGACGGATTCACACTCGGCCTCGCGCCAGGCGCTGTCGCGATGTCATCGAATGGGCCGGTGAAGTCCCGCGTCAAGGCGTGGAAGACCTTCAGTGGCTTCAAGAAAGCGATGGGGCCTGCGGGCAGCGGAAAACAATGGCACCACATCGTCGAGCAGACGCCCGGAAACGTGCAGCGCTTCGGGCCGGAGGCCATCCACAACACCGAGAATGTCATCGCCATTGATGAGCAGAAGCACAAGTTGCTCAGTGCGTTCTACTCATCCGTGCAAGACGCTGCGGGAGGTCGAGTCGTTCGAGAGTGGCTTCGGGTGCAGTCCTATGAAGCACAGCGGGCATTCGGACTGAAAACCATGAGAAAGTACGGAGCCATTCCATGAAGACAAAGGACCTCAAGACGCTGACGCTGGAAGAGTTGATCGTGCGCTTTCGCGAGGTCTCAGCGAAACACGGTCGATTGTTGAACGCGCTCAACACTCGCGCCGCCAACAAGGAGTACAAGCACGCGGCCGCCGTCAGGCGAGAGTTACGAGCGCGCGGGACTGAGGCGGAGGCGGCCTTGCTGGGTTTGCTCTCCGACCCCGAGGAAGGAACGAGATATTGGGCGGCGACAGCTGCCTTGCGGTTCGCCTCCAGTGAGGCAGAGGCGGTGCTCTCCATGTTGTCTACGCCTGCGTCGAGCCTGATGGGTCTCAGTGCGGCCATGACCCTTGATGCGTGGAAGAACGGAGCCCTTCCCCTGGAAGAGTAGGACTGTTCCAGTGAGCGGGCCGGAGAAGCAGTTGGTGATGACTCTGGAGGGCTTGGTCAGGCAATTTGCGGACAACGTCGCCGCCCAGACCGACGCGATCTGGCAGGGCGACGCGAAGACCGGGAACCGATGCGCGAGGAAGTACATCTCCGCTTTCGAGCAACTCCGGGCGCATGGGGATGCAGGCCGCGAGGCACTCACGGTGCTTTTCAGTCATCCAAGGATGGATGTGCGAGTCATGGCCGCAGCCTACCTGCTTCGCTACCGGACGCATGAGGCACGCGAGGTCTTGATGGAGGCGGCCAGGGGCGAAGGACTCGTGCCATTCAAGGCAGGGCAGACCTTGAAACGCTGGGATGAGGGCACCTGGGCCCTGGATCCGGAATAGCGACGAGGGCGCTCAGCCCGCCATCCGCGTCCAGTCATCCTCGTGGGCAAAGAGCTTCACACCCTTGCGTTCGCAAACCTCCGCGTGCACCTGGGCGGCGGGGCCTCCCACCCAGAGGGGCAGCCCTTTGGGCACCGCCTCCTGGATGCGCGTCAGCACATCCTCGAACACCGTGGCCCCCCGGTTCGTCACCGCCGACAGGCCCACCACGTCTGGCTTTGCCCGGGCCACCATCTCGCCCAGTCCTTCCGTCGGCACGCGCTGCCCCAACAGCGTCACCCGCATGCCCGCGTGGCGCAGCCGCAGCGCAACGCCCAACAGACCAATCTCGTGCTCCTCCTCCGGGAAGCACGCCAGCACCGCGTGCTTGCGTCCTCCCCGAGGGGCACCATGCAACAGGCTCACCAGCCGCTCGCGCACCACCTGCGTCACCAGGTGCTCCTGCGCGACCGTCAACGTGCCCGCGTGCCAACGGTCGCCCACCTCGCGCTGCACCGGCACCAGCACGTCCTCGAAGGCCTTCAACGGCGGTAGCGCTGTCAGCACCTCGTCCAGGATGCGCACGACGCGGGGTTGGTCATACGCCTCGGCCGCGGCCATCACCGCCGCGCGCCACGTCTCCGGCTGCGACCCGGTCCGCGCCTGAAGATTCTCGATGGGCGGGGAAGGCGCCACGTCCAGCTCCGCGCGCAGCTGGGGCAGAAGCTTCGCCGCCTCGCTGATGGCAACACCCTCGTCCGTCAGCGCCTTGAGCCGCTTGAGCAGGGCCACGTCGCGGTCGGTGTAGACGCGATAGCCCGCGGGCGTGCGCTCCGGCTCGAGCACCCCGTAGCGGCGCTCCCAGGCCCGGATGAGCTCCACCCGGACTCCCGACAGCTCCGCGGCGATGTGGATGCGATAGGTGCGCTCAGCCATGGTGTGCGTGCTTCACGGTCGGTTCTGCGCGTTTCGCGCCTGCTGCCAGACGGCGATGAGCTCCTCCGCGGACTCCGCGTACTGCGCGCCCAGGGTGAACAGCGTCTTCAGGTGCTCCCGCGCCCCAGGCCCGCCTACCACCACCGGCACCGGCGCGCACGCATGCATCGCTTCGGACAACACCGAGACGAAGTCGGCCGAGTCCCGGCGGCGGATGAACGACAGCGACACCAGGTCCGGGCGCACCTGCAAACAGGCCCCCTCCAACGCCTCCGCGGGCGTGTCCGCCCCCAGCAGCGTCACCCTCCAGCCCCGCGCCTTCAGGTGCACGCCCAGCGCGAGCAGCCCGCCCTCGTGGTGGTCCCTCGCCGGACACGCCAGGACTCCCCGGGGCCCTTCGCCCACACGCTCCATCCCCGCCAGCAGCATGCGCAGCCGATGCCGCACCAGCGCGGACGCCATGTGCTCGCGCGCCACGTCCAGGCGCGAGGTCATCTCGCGCAGCAGCGGAATGAGGACGGTGTCGCAATACGTGGTCGCGGACAGCCCCACCTGGGCCGCTGACAGCGCCGCGTCCGCGGCCTCCGAGTCCAGCACCATCACCGCCGCCCAGAAGCGCTCCACATGCCGCGCCGACGGAGAAACGGACGTCCGGGGCTCGTCGCGCACCTGGGCGATGGCCTCGCTCACCGAGAGGCCCCCTTCCATCAGCTTCGCCACCCGGCGGACGGCCTCCACCTCGTCGCGTGAATAGACGCGGTAGTTGTTCTCGCTGCGCTCCGGGCGCGGGAAGCCATGGCGGCGCTCCCAGGCGCGCAGGGTGGCCTCGCGGATGCCAGTGAGCCGGGCGATGGTGCGGATGCGCAGGCTCATGGGCTCAAGCCCCGTGCGCGGTCCCAGCGCTCCGCCACGCCTCGCGCCCCCGCCATCTTCCGCGTGAAGCCCTCCAGGCTCGTGGCCTCGGATACCCGCCGCACCACCGTCTCCAGCCCGCTCTGGAAGCGCTCCAGCGGACCGGCCTCGTGGACCTCGCCCACCTCCAGCAAGACGTCCGGACGCTCGTGCTCGAAGAAGGCGTAGCGGATGGCGATGGGCACGCACTCCGCCTTCGCCGCGCGGGCCAGCAGCTCCACGCCGCGCTCCAGCTTCAGCGGGTGGACACCGAAGGGCCGGTGCTCGCCTTCCGGAAAGACACACACCGCGGCGCGCGGCTTGCGCAGCAACTCCTTCGCGTACCGCAGCGAGGACAGGGACGACATCGCGTCCTGCTTGCGGATGCTGAAGGCGCCCATCTTCGTGTGGAAGGGATAGCGGCGGAGGTTCTCCTCGTCCATGAGGCAGTACCCGTCCCAGCCCGCCGCCTGGCAGAGTTGGTGCAGCACGAAGCCATCCCACCAGTTGGAGTGGTTCAGGTAGACGAGCCGGCCCACGCCGTCGGTGGGCAGCTCGCCGCGCACCCACAGGCCCCGGAACGTCGAGCGAACCTTCCACCCGATGTACCGGTCCACTGCCCACCCGAAGGGCCCACCCTTGGCCGCGCGAATCAAGACGCCCGAGCCTCCCGGAGCCGCAGGAGCGCCGTGAACAGCGCGAGCCCCAGCGACACCAGCACGCTCGTGATGAGGAAGAAGAGGATCTCCTCCAGCGGCACGGCGCCGATGTACACGCCCACGTGGCGTCCCTCGCCGAAGTTCCAGATGCCGGTGGAGATGGCCAGGTGATCCGCGATGGACAGGTACACGCCCACGACCAGGGCCGGGGGCAGCACCGCGCGCAGCACCTCTCCCGAGCGGGACTTGTAGTGGTTCACGAGCACCGCCAGCTGGATGGCGATGACGGGCAGCGTCCACGCCAGCAGGTGGATGAGGTACGCCCAGCGCGTCTCCATCATGGCGACACCTCGGAAGGCTCCAGGGTCCGCTCCGCGCGGACGGACTTCTGCTCGTGAGCCACGGACTGAGGCTTCTTCGCCAGCACGCGCTCCAGCCGGTCGCGCGCCCACAGTCCCACGAGCAGCGTCTGGAGGCCGAAGAAGAGGTACTCCTCCAGCGGCAGGTAGCCCAGCTTCACGCCCCAGATGCGCTCCGGGTCGAAGCCCCACAGGCCCCACTTCACGGCCATGTTGTCCCACGGCGACGTGGCCGCGTAGACGACGATGAACAGCAAGCCCATGGGCGCGAGCCCGCGCCACGACAGCGTGCGGCGATAGCGCACGAGCAGGAACAGGATGGGCAGGACGACGAAGATGCCCAGGAAGCGCGCGTAGGTCATCCCGGGCCTCCACTCCACTGCGACGCCACCCGCACCATGCGTCCCCCAGCTTCCAGCGCGTAGGTATGGCCGCGCCAGGTCACCCTTCCCTGCCGCGTCAGCGAGGCCGCGAAGGCCGCGAGCAGCAGCAACTCACCCTGCATCCAGTCCGTCAGCGCGTGGCCCCGGTCCACTTCCGAGGGCACTCGGCTCAGCGCGGCGAGGCGCAGCGACAGCAACGTGCGCACGGCGACGAGCGCCGCCACCGCGAGCCACACAGCGGGCTCATGAAGCCACGCGGCCAGGAGCAGCAGCGGCACGGTGGGCGTGAAGAGCAGCGGCACGGTGGGATACAGACCGGGCCGGTGGCTCGCGAGCACCTGCATCCAGCGCGTGAAACGCTCCAGCGGCACGCGCCACGACGTCCCGTTGGCGACAGGCACCCACGCGGGCGCGGGGCTCAGGGCCACGTCCAGGCCACGCGAGTGCAGTCGCTTCGCCAGCTCCAGGTCCTCGCCAATGTGGTCCGACAGTCCGACCAGTTCTTCCGCCGCGCGCGGTGACAGCCCGAGCGCCTTGCCGCACACAGCCTGCGCGCCCGCGCTCATCGCGTGCAGCGCGCGGAAGCTGTGATGCGTGTAGCGAAGCAGTCCCGCCATCGCGCGGCCCGCCGCGTCCATCGCGCCCACGGGCGTGGGAGCAGCGGTGCTCAAGGCGGCGCCGGCCACGAGCGGAGAGGCCAGGCCCTCCACCAGCGCGCCCGTCACCGCCACGTCCGCGTCCACCGCGAGCACCACCCGTCCGCGAACATCAAGCGTCTCCAGGGCGTAGAGCAGATGGCCCACCTTGCGGTTGGGGCACACGGGGTCGCTCGGAAGCCAGCGCACGCCCTCGGCCAGGCGCGGCCGGTATGGAGACAGCACCACCTGCTCCAGCGGTCCCGCGTAGTCGATACGGTGCGCCAGGTTCTCCAGCTCCAGCGGCGTGGGCGCATCCACGGGGCGCAGGAGCAGCACGGAAGGCAGTGGCCCTCCGACCGTCACGGTTGCACGGCGATACAGCCGAGCCAGCGCCACCGCGCTGAAGCCACCGGCCATCGCCGTCCACCCGAGCGTGAAGAAGCCGAGCGCGTTCATGGCGTCCGCCCCTTGCGCTCGCATGAATGCAGCGCCTGCCCACGCGCGTTCATGGCGCGATTCGAACGCCGTGCGCACTCATGCCGACGCATGGCCGCCTTCATGCCGCCCTCCCCACGCGCGTGCGGAAGTGCGCCATCCAGCGGATGAACGGGGAATGGAAGCGGCGGAAGTCCGCCACCTCGCCCATCGTGTCCAGCGTGTCCCGCCGCGACTCCAGGCGCGCGTAGAAGGGCGACGACTCCAGCAGGTGCGGTACGCCTACCACCTCGTTGCCCGTGTGCAGCTTCGAGGGGACGCGCAGCCCCCAGCCCGTCAGGTTCGTGGGACGCGCCTCGGGGTTCGGGCCACGCTCGCACACCACGCCATTCGCGCCCGCAATCATGCGCACCGGCGCCACGCCGTCCGGCAGGTGGTAGTCCACCACCGTGTGGTTCGCGTGGTGCGTGCGCGCCCAGTGCCAGCCGGACAGCCGCGCGCCCAGCAACTCCTGGCCGTGGTTCGTGTCGTGGTAGCCCATCCCCTCCGCCGTCACGCCCAGCGTGGACACCTCCAGCCGGGCCTCGGAGCGGGGCGCCAATGCCTGCCAGTAATGCGGCAGACCCGGCATGAGCTGCACCTCCGTGCCCCGCCCCGTCAGCGGCCGCAACGTCAGGCTGGCGCGCACCGGACGGCCCCACGGCGCCGTCCCGTCATCCACGTCCATGCGCACCGTGCCATCCACCGCGTGCGTCAACGTGGAGCGGCCGATGCGCAGCCGTCCCGGCCCCTGCATCTCCACGCGCGGGTACTCGCTCAGCACCCACAACTTGCGCACACCCTGGTGGTAGAGCGCGAAGTTCACCGCGCTGTACGCCAGCGGATGGCCTCCACGCCGGGCCGCGACGGAGTAACGCGGCGAGAACAACGACCCCAGCATGAAGATGCACACCGCGCTGTACGGCCCTGCGCTCACGTCCGCGTAGAACCAGCGGTACGCCCCCGCCATGTCCGGCAGCGCGGGCAGCGCGCACGACTCCGCCGCGCCGGACAGGAGGTTCTGCGCGAGGACGGACTTCATGCGACCTCCCGCAGGTGCGCGGACGCCATCTGGGCCGCGAACCGGCCCGACAGCATCACCAGCGGCACCCCGCCGCCCGGGTGCGTGCCGCCGCCCGCGAAGAACAGCCCCGGCGTGCCGCCCCGGATGCGCGGCCTGCGGAACGGACCGAAGCGGCCGTGCGGCAGGAAGCCGTAGATGGAACCACCCGGAGCCCCGCGCGCCGCCAGGTCCACCGGCGAGCGCTGCCCCACCACGCGCACGCGCCCCTTCAACGCCGGGTAGTGCCGGACGAGCTTCTCGAACATCTGCTCGCGCACGCGCTCCGCGTTGGATTCCCAATCACGCCGGGCCTGCTCCGCCCTGCCCTCCTCCAGCGGCATGGCCGGCGCGTTCACCATCACGAACAACCCCGTGCGGCCCGGCGGCGCCATGCTCGAATCCGTGGCGGACGGGTTGCAGACATACACCGTGGGATCCGTGGCGAGCTGACCCGCGAAGAGTTCATCGAACTCCTTCCGGTAGTCCCCGCCGAACATCACCGCGTGGTGCGGCACCGCCGTGCGCCCCTCCACCTCCAGGAGCAGCACGAAGCCGGACAGCGACAGCGGCTCCGACTCCCGGCGCAGTGACGCCAGCGGATCCGCGTTCACCACCACGCTGTCGAACACCTCCGCGACCGGCTCCACGCGGTAGCCCTCGGTGATGCGCTCGAAGCGCGCGCGCGTGTCCAGGTGCACCGTCACGCCCAGCCGCCGCACCGCCCGCCCCAGCGCCTCCACCAGCGCGCCGATGCCGCCTCGCACGTGGTGCACGCCATACGCATGTTCGATGTGCGGGATGAGCGCGAACGCCGCGCTGGACGCATACGGCGACCCGCCCGCGTAGGTGGCGAAGCGCCCCGCGTACTGCCGCAGGTGATTCGTCTGGAAGTGCTTCGCCGCCAGCGCATGCAGCGTGTCCATCTTCATCCCGGCCAGCATCGCGCCAATGCCCCTGCGAGCCACGCGCGCCATGAAGCCGGCCATGCCCTCGAAGGGGGCTTCCAGGTAGGGCTCGCCCGCCGCGCGCCAGATGGCCGCGGCCTCCGCGTAGAAGGAGTGCACGCCCTTGCGCTCCACGGGCCGCAGCTCCGCGGCGCTGTCCGCCATGCGCTCCAGGTCCTTGTACGCCGTGAAGCCGCACCCGTCCGTGAAGTGGTAGGTGCACTGCGGCTCCAGCTCCGCGAACGGTGGCAGTAGATCCAGCGCGCCCAACTGCTCGAACGTGCCGCGCACCAGCGCCGGCAACGTGAGCAGCGTGGGGCCCGTGTCCAGCGTGAGCCCCTCCACCATCACCGCCTGCGCCTTGCCGCCCAGCGTCGGGCCGCTTTCGAACAGCGTCACCGCGTGGCCCTCCTTCGCCAGGAGGCCCGCGGCCGTCAGCCCACCAATGCCGCCGCCAATCACCGCCACGCGCGAGGCCTTCATCGCGAGCCTCCCGTGCCCGTGGGCAACAGCGGCACCGGCGCGGACGGCAGGGCCAGGGGCGCCTCCGGCAGCGCGGCCCGGGGCCGAAGGAACACGGTCGCCGTCAGCTCCAGCTTGCGTGCCGTCGTCGTGTGCGCCCGGCCGCTGAACACGTCGTAATCCCGCGCCTCGATGTCGCGCAGGATGTCGCCGTAGATGGAGCCCATCAGCCGCACCATGCGCTGGCTGCCAAAGCCGGTGAGGTAGCGCACGCCCGCCGCCGCCCGCGCGTAGTACGCCCGCGCGCGCTGGATTTGAAAGCGCATGAAGTCGCGCCACTTCGCGTCCACCCGCCCTGCACGCAGGTCATCTTCGGTGATGCCGAAGGCCCTCAGCTCCTCGGAGGGCAGGTACACCCGGCCGCGCTCCAGGTCCTCGCGCACGTCGCGCAGGATGTTGGTGAGCTGCATCGCGCGGCCCAGGTCCGCCGCCGGCTCCACCGCGCGAGCGTCCACGCAGCCCAGCACCGGCGTCAGCATCAACCCGACCACACCTGCAACCCGGTAGCAGTACAGGTCCAACTCCTCCCACGTGTCGTAGCGCACCTTCGTCAGGTCCATCTCCATGCCGGAGATGAGGTCCTGGAAGGGCTGCTCGGGAATCCGGTAGTGGTGGATGGTGTGGCGCAGCGCCGCGAACTCGCTCGGGTCCCACGGCGACGGCGCGTCCGCGGAGGGCTGGCGCGCGGATGGCGGACCCAGCTCCTTCGAGGCCAGCTCCGGCAGCGGCAGGTACACCTCCGCCACGCGCTCGCGAGCCCGGGCCAGGCGCGTCGCCAGGTCCATGGGTGCTTCGCCCGGCAGCGCGCTCTCGCCCGCGTCCACCAGGTCATCCAGCCGTCGGCAGAAGGCATACAGCGCGAAGGCCGCCTTCTTCCGCTGTCCGAAGAGGAGGTACGACGCGAAGAAGAAGCTCTTGGCGTGGTGGCGCGTGACCACCCGTGCGCGCCGGTAGCCCTGAGCGATGAGCGCCGAGGAAGCGGTGACGCTCATGCCGCCACCTCCACCGCCGGAGCGCCCGCGCGAGGCGACAGCGCCACGCCCTGCTTCTGGGCCCACTCCGTCAGCCGTTCGGTGACGAGCCGCGCGGAGATGAGCACCGTGGGCAGGCCCGTGCCCGGCTGCGTGGAGGCGCCCACGAAGAAGAGGTTCTTCACGCGGGGGTCCACGTTGGCCGGACGGAAGGGGCCAATCTGGAAGAAGTTCTGCGCCAGCCCGAACGCGCTCCCGCGCGCCAGGTTGTACGTGCCCGCCCAGTCATCCGGGGTGAAGACGCGCTCCACTTCGATGTCCGCCTCCAGGTCCGGGTACCCCAGCTCCGCCATGCGCTGGAACACCTTCGCGCGCACCTTCGGGCCCTCCACCTTCCAGTCCATCCCCGGGTGCTGATGCGGCACGGGCACCAGCACGTAGAGCGAGTCCTTCCCCTCCGGCGCCAGCG
Source organism: Corallococcus sp. AB030 (assembly GCF_003668965.1). Lineage (NCBI taxonomy): Bacteria > Pseudomonadati > Myxococcota > Myxococcia > Myxococcales > Myxococcaceae > Corallococcus > Corallococcus sp. AB030. Next base: position 18,698 of record NZ_RAWQ01000136.1, on the reverse strand, counting down.
AGGGGTCCGTGCGCGTGGGCACGTTGACGTAGAAGCTGGGGTCCTCCGGCACGCGGAAGCGCTGGAAGATGTCCTCGAACGAGCCCGCGTAGTCCCGGCCGAACATCACGTTGTGATGCAGCAGGCCCGGCACCTGCTTCTTCATGCCCAGGTAGAGCATGTAGCCGCTGGAGGTGAAGCGCAGCTTCTCCCCCCGCTTGAACGGCGCGTCCTTCGGGTCCAAGAGCTTCTCGTACGCATACGGCAGGTCCGCGTTGCACAGGACGGCATCCGCGGACACCACCTCGCCGCCCGCGAGCCGCACGCCCGTGGTGCGCCCGCCTTCGGTGAGGATGCGCTCCACCGCCTGGCCGTAGTGCAGCGTCACGCCCTCCTCGCGCGCCAGGCGCTCCAGCGCGAGCGGAATGGCATACAGGCCGCCCTTCGGGAACCAGATGCCCACGCCCAGCTCCGTGAAGGGCAACAGGCCATACACCGCGGGCGACTCGAAGGGAGACACGCCCAGGTACATGGTCTGGAACGTCATCGCCGCGCGCAGCCGGTCGTCCTGGAAGTAGCGGCTGACGTCCGCGTACATGCGGCGGTGCGCGCGTGCCTTGAAAATCTTCGCCAGCACCCGGGGGGAGAAGTAGTCGCTCACGCCGTTGAAGTTGCGGCCCACGAAGTGGTCCAGGCTGATGCGGTACTGCTCACGGCCCTGCGCCATGAAGGCCAGGTAGCGCTGGAAGCTGCCCGGCTCCACGCGCTCCAGCTCGCGGCCCATGGTGCACAGCTCGGACGTGAAGGTGACGTCCGAGCCGTCGCGGAAGTGCACCCGGTAGTTCGGGTCGCACCGCACCAGCGTGAGGTAGTCCTCGATGCGGCGGCCCAGCGCGCGGAAGGTCTCCTCGAACACCTCCGGCATCAGCACGATGGTGGGGCCCACGTCCCAGGTGAACCCATCCACCTGGAGCTGGTTGCACCGGCCTCCCGGGCCGTGCGTCTTCTCGAAGACCTGGACGTCGAAGCCCTGCCTCGCGAGCCTCGCCGCCGCGGCCAGTCCGCCCACCCCCGCGCCCACCACCACCACCCGCTTGCCCTGTGCGCTCATGACGGTGTCCTCAGGAAGCGCGACGCGACAGCCGGGTGATGAGGGCATCCAGCAGATCCCTCAGGCCATGGGGGTTGGGCAGCGCCTGCAGGCTCCGCCGCGCCGAACGCGACGCCCGCTCCACCGCGCGCTCACACGCCGCACGGCCGCCGAAGTGCTCCACCAGCTCCCGCGCACGGGCGAGCGCCGCGTCGTCCTTGCACTCCACCGGCAGCGCCCACAGCTGCTCCAATTCCTCGCGGCCCTCGGGCGTGGCGCGCACGTACGCGGCCACCACCGGGAAGGTGCGCTTGGCCTGCATGAAGTCGCCGTCGGACGCCTTGCCCGCCACGGCCGCGTCGCCGAACAGACCGATGAGGTCGTCGCGCAGCTGGTACGCGAGCCCCACCGAGCGCCCCACCCGCTCCAGGCCCTCCAACAGCCCCGCGTCCGCGCCGCCCAGCATCGCGCCGCACACCAGCGGGGCGCAGAAGCCGTAGCGCGCCGTCTTGAGGTGCGCCACGCGCAGCGTCTGGAAGAGCGTCATCTCCGCCAGCGGCACGCGCGCCAGGTCCAGGTCCAGGTACTGCCCCGCCGCCGTGTGCCGGCACACGCCCAGGTAGTAGCGCGCCACGCTCGACGCTCCCGTCAACCCCGACTCCAGCATCGCCTCCAGCGAGCGCGCGAAGAGGTGGTCCCCCATCACCACCGCCAGGTCCTCGCCCGGACGACCCGGAGCCAGCATCCGGTGCAGCACCGGCCCGCCCCGCCGCAGCTCCGCCTGATCCGCCACGTCGTCGTGGATGAGCAGGAACGTGTGCAAGAGCTCCAGCCCCGCGGCGAAGCGCCACAGCCCCGGCGGCACCGAGGTGCTTCCGCGCGCCAGCCCGTGCCCCGCCAGCACCAGCGCCGGCCTCAGCCGCTTCGCCGGCCGCAGCGCATAGGCCCTCGCCTGCGCCGCCGCGTGTGTCCAACGTGCGTCCAGGGCCTGCTCGTCCGGCAGCTCGAACAGCTGCGCGAGCGCGGCCTCCACCTGCGCCTGCACGAGCTGCAACCAGGCTTGTTCAGGGTGTGCTGCTCCGGCGGAGGTCTGCTGCACGTTGGGAAGCAGGGTGGCCATACAGCGAATCTCCGAAGTCGGGAGCACGGCGGCAGCCTTCTCACCTAGAGGTAGCGTTTGCGTCCAGAGATTGTCAAGGCTATGTCTAAGGTTTTCAAAAACCTTGTACACGGAGGCTCCCTGATGAAGGCGTGGATCGCAGGCGCGTTGACGGTGACCCTGGCGGCGGGGAGCGCGGGTGGCGCCGCCCCGGATCCAGAGCCCGTGGACGCGACGTTAAGCACCAGCAGCGGAGAGAGGGTTCAGCTGGCCCGCTGGCGTGGGAAACCCGTCATCCTCTTCTACGAGGACAAGGACTCCACGACACTCAACGCCCCCCTGAAGGCGGAGCTGTTCACCCGGGGACGCGAGCGCGGCCTTCTGCAGAGCGCGTTCGTGGTCGCGGTGGCCAATCTGGAGAAATACGACTTCTTTCCCGCGCGGGGGATCGCCCTGTCGTACGTGCGTGACGAGGAGAAGAAGGCTGGCGTGCCCATCCTGGTGGACCTGAAGGGCACCCTGGGCCAGGAGCCCTTGAAGCTGCCCACCAAGACGTCCACCGTGATGCTGCTGGACGCGGAGGGCGCGCCGGTCTACCGCCACTCCGGGCGCATGAAGCCGGAGGAGCAGGCCCGCTTCTTCACCGCCCTGAGTGAGCTGGTGGGCCAGGACCTGACCGCTGACCGAGAAAAGGAGGCCCACCCTTGAGGGTGACCTGCACGGGCGCCACCGGCTTCCTCGGTCCAGGCCTTGTCCAAGGTTTGTTGGAGGCCGGCCACACGGTGCACGTGCTCAGCCGGAACGTGGAACACGCGCTCGGCCGGCTGCCCGCCGGAGTCACGGGCTCCTATTTCGATGGGAGCACGCCGCTGTCGCCGGACGCGCTCGCGGGCGCGGAAGGCGTGGTGCACCTGGCCGGGGAGCCGGTGGACCAACGTTGGACGCATGAAGCGAAGCACCGCATCCACCTCAGCCGCGTGGAGGGCACGCGCGTGCTGGTGGAGGCGATGAAGCAGGCAGGCAGCGTGCGGCACCTCGTCTGCGCGTCGGCGGTGGGCTTCTACGGCGGCGCCCGGGCGGGACAGACGCTCACGGAGGAGGACCCGCCCGGCGACGACTTCCTCGCCCACGTGTGCCAGGACTGGGAAGCGCAAGCCCTGCGCGCGGAGGAAGCGGGCATCCGCACCGTGCGCCTGCGCATCGGCGTGGTGCTGCACCCGGCGGGCGGCGTGCTGCACCGGATGCTGCCGGTGTTCCGCATGGGCGCGGGCGCGAAGGTGGGCAACGGCCAGCAGTACGTCAGCTGGGTGCACAGAGAAGACCTCTTCCAGCTGATGCGCTTCGCGCTGGAGCACACCGCGATGTCCGGCCCGGTGAACGCCACGTCACCGGAGCCCGTCACCAACGCGACCTTCGCGCACATGCTGGGCGCGGTGCTGGAGCGGCCCGCGGCGCTGTCGGTGCCGGGGTTGGTCCTCAAGGCGCGCTTCGGGGAGATGGCGCGCGTGGCGCTGGAGGGCCAGCGGGTGATGCCCCGGCGCGCGCTGGAGGCGGGCTTCCAGTTCCGCTACCCCGACCTGACCGGAGCGCTGCGCGACCTGCTGTCGCCCTGAGCGGCCGCAAGCGTGATGTCCGCGGGTGGACGCGGATCCACGTCAGCCACGCTCCCCATCCCAGGCTCCAGGCGCAGTGCATACAGTGCGCGCCACGCATGGACGACACCCGGACGCTGGAAGCCCGCGCACGCAAAGAGGGCACGCCGCTCATCGACGGAGACACCGCCACCTTCGTGTGGAAGGGCCCCCGGCAGGTCTTCCTCCAGGGAGACTTCCAGGACTGGCGCGGCACGCCCCTGCCGCTGGAGCGCGTGGGCAAGGGGCTGTGGGCGCGCTCGCTGGCGCTGCCCGAGGACGCCTACGTCGAATACGCGCTCCAGGACGCGAAGGGCCGCCGCGTGCGCGACGCCTTCAACCCGCGCCGCTCCGACAACGGCTTCGGCGACTTCAACCACTGCTTCTGGATGCCGAAGGGCGAAGCGACGCCGCTGGGCAAGCGCATCCGGAACGTGCCCAGGGGCCGCGTGACACGGCATCAGCTGGCGACGCACGAGTGCGCCGTGGGCAAGAAGCGCGCGGTGGCCCTCTACGCGCCGCCCGTGAAAGGCCCCGTGCCGCTCGTGGTGGTGCTGGACGGCGACGACTACCTCCAGCGCGTCCAGCTGCCCGTGGTGGTGGACAACCTGATCGCCGCGGGCCGCATGCGCCCGGTGGCCATGGCCTTCGTGGCCAACGGCGGCCCGGCCCGCACCCTCGAGTACGCGTGCAGCGAGGCCACCGTCGCCTTCCTGCACCAGCACGTGCTCCCCCTGGCCCGCGAGCACCTGTCGCTGGTGGATGAGCAGCGCACGCCGGGCGCGCACGCGGTGCTGGGCTCGTCGCTGGGCGGCCTCATGGCGCTCTTCGTGGCCCAACGCCTGCCGCACGTCTTCGGCCGCGTCCTGTCCCAGTCCGGCGCCTTCTCCATCGAAGGCACCGACATGGTCGTCTTCGACCTGGCCCGGCGCACCGCCCAGCCGCCCCTCCATGTCTGGATGGACTGCGGCCGCTTCGAGGGCCTCCAGGACGGCAACCAGCGCCTCCTGCCCCTCCTCCAGGCGGCCGGGCACCGCGCCACGTACCGGACCTACAGCGGGGGCCATAATTACCCCGCGTGGCAGACCAGCCTCCCGGCCGGCCTTGAAGAAATCTTCTCGACCCCTGGGTGACGCATCGCGGCGAAGCGCCGGATTTCCGTCCGGGATGAAAGCCCCCTGGAATCAAGGGGTTGGCCGGGAAGGAAGGCGGCCAAGGCCGGATGATCCAGGATTGAGAGGGGGCTCTGACGCGGCATGCGGGCGGCCGGACAGGGCCTGTGGACTGGGGGGCTACGCAACCCTGGGGAAGGACGGCCCGATAACAGATGTAGGTGCGCAACCCGGAGCGAGTACCGCGACGGGCCTTCCCCCGCGCCTGGAGTCCCCTCATGTCTCGCGTCGATGGTGGCAATCGCCCGTCCATTCCCCCGAAGCGCTCGGAGTTCGAGCGGTCCGAGCGGAGCGACGTCACGCGCGACAGCAAGCCGGGAGCCCAGGGCCGGACGCCCGCCAACCCCAACGTGCGCTCCTTCCAGGGCCGCAGCGACTTCGAGCCCGCGCGCCCCACCGCCGGGCGCCCCACGCCTCCGCAGACGCAGGCCGTGAAGGCCCCGCCCTCGCCGGCGGACGCGGAGTCCATCGCCCAGGCGGACATGGAGCTGGGGCTCCTGGAGGAGTTCCCGGACGCGGATGCGCAGAGCGGCATCGCCTCCGCCATGCTGCACGCGCACGCGGACGCGCCCGTGTCGCAGAACCGCATCGTGGAGCGGCTGAAGCAGGACGGCCGCCTGGAGTCGCTCTTCGGCGAGGTCTTCCGCGAGGACAACCCGTACGTGGAGCAGCCGCACAAGAACGCCATCGTGAAGGCGCTCGACACGGCGCTCTCCCGCGGCACGGTGACCGGCGACGACCTGCGCGCCTTCTCCCGTGGCACCTACGCCCAGGAGTGGCAGCAGATCGGCGCCGCGCTGGGCACCCGCAGCAAGTAGCCAGCAGCCGGGCTCCCAGGCTCCAGGCTCCAGGCTCGGAGTTCCCTCGCCGCTTCACGCTTCTTCACGCGCATGCCGGTTGCGCCGTGGCGCGTGCGCGCGAGGATGGGCCTCCCATGGTGGAAAGCCCGTTGCGCATCATCCTGTTCATCCTCCTCGTCAGCGTCGCGTCGGTCTACGTCCACGTCTACCTGTACCGGCGCCTCTTCCGCGACACGTCCACGAACCGCGCCTGGCGCACCGCCGGCAAGGTGCTGCTGACGGCGCTGTGCGTGCCGCTGCTGCTGTCCTGGGTGGTGACGCGCATCATCCCCTCCGCGTTCATCGTCGCCGTGGCCGCGTGGACGTGGATGGGCGTCGCCGTCTACCTGCTGCTCTCCCTGGCGCTGCTGGGCGCGGTGCGCTGGCTCGTGGCGCGCACGCGTGGCCACCGGGGCGTCGCCGCGCCGCTCGCCACGCCCGCGCCGGACCCCGCCACGCCGCCGTCCCTGTCGGACCTGGCCGTCACCGTGCCGCCCCCGCCTCCCGCCGTGCCCCCCGTGGACGAAGCGCGCCGGTTGTTCCTCTCGCGGGCCACCGCGGGCGGCGCGGTGCTCGCGGCGGGCGGCCTCACCGGCTACGGCATGTGGAGCGCCTTCCATCCGCCCGTGGTCAACGAGGTCGCGGTGCGGCTGCCCGGCCTGCCCAAGGCGCTGGATGGCTTCACCCTCGTCCACATGAGCGACATCCACGTGGGCCCCGTCATCCAGCGGCGCTTCATGGACGAGCTGGTGCGGCGGGCCAACGCGCTCAAGCCGGACCTGGTCGCCATCACCGGCGACCTGGTGGACGGCACGGTGGCGGACCTGCGCCACTCCGTCGCCGCGCTCCAGAACCTCCAGGCGCGCGCGGGCACGCACTTCATCACCGGCAACCACGAGTACTACTGGAACGCCAGCACCTGGGCGGACGCGCTCACCGGCCTGGGCGTCACCGTGTTGCGCAATCGTCACGTGACGATTGGCGACGCGGGCGGCGCGTTCGACCTGGTGGGCGTGGACGACTGGTCCATGCGCAACGGGCCCAAGGGCTACAACCTGGACGCCGCCCTCCAGGGCCGGAATCCGGACCACGCCGCGGTGCTGCTCGCACACCAACCATCCAATTGGGATGTCGCCGCGAAGGCGGGCATGGGCTTGCAACTGTCCGGACACACTCACGGCGGGCAGTTCTTCCCGTTCACCGTCGCCGTCTCCGCCATCTGGAAGCACGACGCCGGCCTCTTCCAGGAAGGCGACAACCACCTCTATGTCAGCCGGGGCACCGGTTTCTGGGGCCCACCCCTGCGCGTCGCCGCGCCGTCTGAAATCGTTAAGGTGACGCTCCTGGCGTGAGGTGTAGATTTACCCGGAAATGAGCAAGGAACCAGCGAAGCGCGAAATCAAACAGGAGCGGGCCGCGCGAACGCGGGTCGAAATCCTGGAGGCCGCCATCAATTTGTTCGCTCGGCGGGGCTACCTGTCGACGACGATGTCGGACCTGGCGAAAGCCATCCGGATGACGCCGGGCGCGCTTTACTGGCATTTCCCTACAAAGGAAGACCTGCTCCTGGCGGCCATCGATGAATTGCATCAGCGCTACCTGATGGAGTTCGCGCCGCTGCTCGCCGAGCGCCGCATCCTGTCCGGCCGGGAGCAGCTGGTGTTCGTGGTGTCGCGCACGTCGCAGTTCCTGCGCTACCACCGCGAATACGGCATCTTCTTCGGGATGCTGTCCGCCGAGTCCGCGGAGTCCAACGACCGCGTGGCGGAGGCGCTGCGCGACAAGATCTCCCTCTACGTGGCGGTGCTGGCGGGGATGATCCGCTTCGGCCAGAAGCGCAATGAGTTCCGCCAGGAGGTGGACCCGCTGCACATGGCCCACACGATGATGGGCGGCTACCTGGGCATCCTGCTGCACCACAACCTGTTCCGCGCCGCCGTGAACTACGACCCGCTGATGGCGTCGTTGGATCAGATCCTCTCCGGCGGCCTCCACGTGCGCGGCCCCATGGGCTGATGCGCTGACCCCACCGGGCCGGGCGGCCCGGAAGAACAGACGCCCGGTCCCCCATGTGAGGGGACCGGGCGTTTTTCATTTCAGGGAGGCTTCAGTCCCCGCTCCCCCCGGTGAGGGGAGCGGGGCGGGATGCCGGGACTACGGCATCTCGGTGGGGCTCGACGCGTTCTGCGGCTGACGCGCCGTGCGCTGCACGAAGTCCGCCGCGTTGTCGTCCGTGTCCTGGCCGTTGCCGGCGAGCTCGTCGTCGCCGCCCACGCCCATGGTGGTGGAGGTGGAGGTCGCCCGGGCCTTGCGCTCCAGGCTGCCGCCGGACGCGGGGTGCGCCGGCGCGGCGTGGCCGCCTTCAGGGGCCGCTCCCGTGCCGTAGCCCAGGGTGTCGACGGCGTTCACGTCGACGTCCGCCTCACCGAGGGCGGCCGTTCCGATTCGCACGTGGCCGCCGGCCGTCACGCTGGCGGACGAGTTGAACCCGTACGTCGTATCTCCCTTCACGGTCGCGTCCGTGGGGTAGCCACCACCGACCAGCAGGTAGTAGCCGTGCGCCTTGATGACCGCGCCCGCGGGCAGGGTGTACGTCTGACCGTACTTGGAGGTCGCGCCCGCGGCCCGGTACTGGAGCTTCCAGCCGCTCATGTCGACCACCGCGCTCGTGGGGTTGTAGAGCTCCACGAACTCATCCGTCGCGCTGGCGGAGGTGCCGCCGCAGAACTCGCTGATGACGACGTGGCCCTGCACCGCGGCCACCGTCACGGTCGACTCCTTCGTCACGCCCTGGAAGGACGCGGTGAGCGTGCCGGTGCCCGTCGTCTGCGTGGCGGTGAAGACGACCGTGGCGGTCGTCTGACCCTCCGGCACCGTCACCGTCGAGGCCGACAGCGAGCCCAGCTCCGAGGGCGCGAACGCCACGTCCACGGCCGCGCCGCCCGCGGGGGCCTTGCGGTCCAGCGTGACGGTGAACGTCTGCGTCGTGCCCACCGTCACCGTCGCCGTGCCCGGCGTGACGCTGGCGAGCTTCGCGGGAGGAGGCAGCACGGTCAGCTGCGCCGAGCGCGTGATGCCGTTGAGCGAGGCGGACACCGCGCCCGTCCCCTCTCCCTCCGCGGCGGCGGTGAACGTCACCGTCGCCGTCGTCTCGCCCGCGCCCACCGTCACCGACGTGGCGGACAGCGCGCCGAAGGGCGTGGCCGGCGAGGTCAGCGCCAGCAGCACCTGCACGGGCTCGACCGGAACGGACGCCAGCGTCACCGTGAACACCTGCTGCGCGCCCGCGTTCACCGTGGCGGGGGACGGGGTGAGCGATGCAAGCCGCGGCACATCCGTAATGACGTTCACCGTGGCGCCCAGCCCGCCCGCCGCCACCATGCCGGTCCCGGTGCTGCTCTCATCCACGGTCAGGTCGAAGGTCGCCGTCAGCGCGTCCGCCGTCACGTTCTCGGCCGTGATGGTGCCGAAGCCCGCGGGCGACACGGTCGCGTTCAGCGTCGTTCCCTCCGGCACCGGCCGGTCGAACGTCACGGTGAAGCGCAAGGTGCCGCCGGGCGCCACCGCCGCCGTCGCCGGGGTGAGGTCCGTGGCGATGACCGACTCGCCCGCCCCCAGCACGCGCAGCGCGGTCGTCAGGCTGGACGTGCCCAGCGTCGCGGTGAGGGTCACCGAGGCCGCCGCCGCCTTCGCGTCCAGCGCAACCGTGGCGCTCGTCTGGCCGGCCGGAATCACCATCTGCCCGCCCACCGCGGACAGGGCCGCCGCGTCGCTGGAGGAAATGGTCACGGTGACGTCCACCGGGTAGGCGTTCGCCATCGTCACGGTGAGGGGCTGCGGAATCGCCTGGGTGCCGCCCACGCGCGCGAAGCCGCCGGACGCGAAGGCCGTCAGCGCCGGCAGGGGCGGCAGCGGGATGACCATGTCGGCCGCGCTCCGGGGCAGGACCTTGTGGTCGCTGAAGCCGAACGTGAGCACGCCGCGCAGCGTGATGTACTCCGTGCCCAGCACCTGCGTGGGATAGGCGAAGGCCTGGTCGTCCACCATCAGGCCCGAGGACGCCGGAGTGCCGGCCTTGTTCTCGTCCACGATGAACTCGCGGTTGGTGTTCTCCAGGCGGGTGGTGAAGACGTTGCGGACCTCCACCAGCGCGCCCTCCAGCGCCTTCGCCTTCGGGCCATTGGTGCGGATGTCCTCCGTGCGCACCACCACCGGAGCCGGCAGCGGGTTGGCCGCGCTGTGCTTCGTCACCTTGCCGTCAGTCACCTCCAGCAGGCCGAAGTAGTCCTTCAGCAGGCCCTCCACGCGGATGTTGTCGCCCACCGCGACGTCGGCCTTGGGGCTGTAGATGAAGAGGCCGGAGTTCTCCGCGCCCTTGCCCGCCGGGTAGTTCGCCACCTGCACCCAGTAGCCATTGGCCGCCTTCGCATCCACCGCGGTCACCACCACGTCGTCCACCGCCACCTTGGAGCCCACCAGCGACTGGTTGCCGAAGCGGGGCGTCACCTTCACGTCGTAGACGGTGGTGGCGCACGCGGCGCCGGCGGGGTTGGCCACCGGGCACGCGTCGCACGCATCGCCCACGCCGTCGCCGTCCGTGTCCTTCTGGTCCGGGTTGGCCACGAGCGGGCAGTTGTCGGTGGCGCTGGTGATGCCGTCGTAGTCGAAGTCGGAGGGGTCCGCGACCGAGCACGTGGCCGCGTCATTCGGGCAGCCGTCGCACAGGTCGCCCTTGCCGTCGCCGTCCGTGTCCTTCTGGTCCGCGTTGGCCACGAAGGGGCAGTTGTCCTTCCAGGTGGCCACGCCGTCGTGGTCGTCGTCATCGCCGCGGAAGGCCTGGCACGCGGTGGTGCCGGCCTCCAGGGGGCACGGGTCACACGCGTCACCCACGCCGTCGCCATCCGTGTCCAGCTGCCGCCCGTTGTCCATGGGACGCACGGGGTTGAAGATGGCGGGGCAGTTGTCGATGGAATCCTCGATGCCGTCCGCGTCCGCGTCCGCCGCGCTCGACACGCCCGTGTAGACAGTGGAGCCGTTGACGGCGGCCGCCGGGAAGCTGGTGTTCACCGCGCTGCGAGAAGGCTCGCAGGTGGGCTCGTTCTGCGGGGTGCCGCACGCGAACAGCGGGTAGAGGCCCTGGGTGTCCGGGGAGCCCTGGAACTCCGCCAGCGTCTTGCCAATCTCCGACTTCACGCACGCGGCCTTCTGGGTGCCGCACACGTCCAGCGCGTCACAGGCGTCCGTGCCCTTGAGGCCGTCCACCAGCGCCTGGTCACCGAAGAGCGGCTTGCCGCCGCGCACCGTCAGCACCACGTCCTGCGGCTGCGCGGTGATGACCGCGCGGAACGGCGAGGCAGCGTTCGCGCCCACGCGGAAGATGGCCAGGTCCGCCATCTTGCCCGGGGCGATGCGGCCCACGCGCTCGTAGACGTCCACCACGTCCGCGGCGTTGGCCGTGACCATGCGCCACAGGTCCTCGTCCGTGAAGGTGTTGGCGTAGCGCGTGGTGTTGAGGTGGTCCGCGCAGGCCAGCTCGCGCAGGATGTTCATGGAGCCGGAGCGGATCCAGTCGGTCCCCAGGGAGATGGAGGCGCCCATCCGCTTGTAGGTCGTCACCATCGCCGTGTCGCCGTACAGCGAGATGTTGGAGCGCGGCGACCAGACCAGGCCCGTGCCGTGCGCCACCATCTGCGAAATCTCCACCGCGGTGAGGCCCACGCCGTGGATGATGGCCGAGCGCGGGAACAGCACGTTGCCGGCGCCCGTGGACAGGCAGCGGAACTCGTTCTGCGCCGTGGACGCGATGCCCTCCGCGATGTGCGGCAGGTACGCGGACGTGCGGCCGGTGATGGTCGCCGAGGACGGGAACGAGGAGTAGGAGCAGGAATCCGTCAGCGTGGTGCCGTTGCTGTCACCCAGCGGGAAGGTGTCCGAGTCCGCGTACGGCTCGGCCAGGCCCTCCTGCTGAGCGGCGGCGGACACGTCCAGGTTGCGCAGGAAACCGAGCTGCCCGCCCGCGCCCGCGATGGAGGTGGTGCCCGCCATCACCTGGCGCAATTCCGACCAGCGGATCGCGTCCGCCTTCGGGTTGGCCTTGTTGTCCAGCGCGGTGTGATTGTTCTTGCCCGTGCGCCAGTCGTGGCGGTGCTCGTAGCGCTCCACGCTGGTGCCCGCCAGCGGCGAGCCCGGGTAGGTGATGTGGTCGTGCGGGTTGATGAGTCCCGGGGAGATGACGCCCGTGGGGCACGTCACCACCGTGGCCTCCGCGGCGCCGGCCGCCTTCGAGCAGTCACACTCGGAGCAGGTGATGACGCCCTGGGCGTCCACCAGCACCTGGCCGCCCACCAGCGTCTGGCCGTCCTTGAGCACGATGCCCGTGAAGAGCTTGCCCGCCGTGCCCGCCTTCGTCACCTCACAGGTGGCGCCGTTCGCCAGCGGCGCGGGAGGCGTGGCCCAACACTGAACCGTCTGGGTGGTCGTGACGGTACAGTCCGCCTCACACCCGTCTCCACCCGTGGTGTTGCCGTCGTCGCACGCCTCCGTGGGTGCCTTGACGCCGTCACCACACTTCGTACCCGGGAGGGTGCAGTTCGCTTCGCACCCGTCTCCACCCTGGGTGTTGCCGTCATCGCACTGCTCGGCGCCTTCCCTCTTTCCGTCACCACAGACCGCATTGACCTCTGGATCTGAACTGCAGGCACTGCCCAACAGAAGGACCGCGCCCAGGGCGGCCAGCAATAAACGGGGGGAGCTGCGCATGAAGCCTCCTGCCCGAAGGCAGTGCCGTGAAGAAAGAACGGGTGCGACGAGGAAAGCCCCCCGTGCCTCGCATGCCGCCTGGGACGGGGGTGCAACATTTCAGCGATACCTGACCCCTGAAGTCCACTTCGTGGGGCTCCAAGGGCCTTCCGTGTGGCGGAAGGTATGGTAGGAGCACACCCAACGTGTGGGGGAGCAGGCGGATGACGCGTCCTGCCACGTTCTAGAGTGGGGGGACATGATTACCCGGAATCCATCCAGCACCGTGTCGCGCTTCCTGGACTCGCATCTGCGGCGGGACGCGCAGGCCCGGGAGCTGTCCGTGGCGCGCTTCATGAGCATCCTGTCCGCCATCTGCGTGGTGGTGGCCGCGGCGCTGGGGCCCGCGATGGGCTGGGACCTGACGCTGGCGCTGATGGGGCTGTCCGCGGTGCTGTCGGGTTATTACGGCTGCATGTGGTGGGTGTTGCGCTCCGGCGCGTTCCACCCGGCCATCCCGTGGCTGAACGTCTTCATTGAAGTGAGCATCCCGGCGGTGGTGCTGGCGTTCGACCTGCACTTCAAGGGTCCCGTCTACGCGCTCACCGCGCCCACGCTGGTCATCTGGGGCACGCTGGTGACGCTGGCGGGCCTGCGCAGCAACCCGCGCCTGGGGCTGGCCGCGGGCGCGCTGGTGGCGGCGGAGTACCTGGGGCTCTACTTCGGCTTCGTGCGGCCGCTGTTGCCAGAGGAGCCGCTCGTCACGCTGGGGCCGCTGTTCATCTGCGTGCGCGCGTTCTTCTTCGTGGCCACCGGCGCGCTGACGGCGACGCTGGCGCGGCACTTCCTGGAGCGCACGCGGAGCGCGCTCGCGGCGCTGCGCGAACAGGAGGTCATGGGCAAGTACGTGCTGCATGAGCGCGTGGGCGCGGGCGGCATGGCGGAGGTGTACCGGGCCACGTACTCGCCGGAGGGCGGCTTCGAGAAGCAGGTGGCCTTGAAGCGCATCCTGCCGTCGTACGCGGACGACGCGGCGTTCGTGACCATGTTCCGGCGCGAGGCGGAGCTGTGCTCGTCGCTCTACCACCCCAACATCGTCCAGGTGTTCGACCTGGGCCGCCACGGCGGCACCTACTTCCTGGCCATGGAGTACGTGGACGGGCTGCCCCTGAGCGCGCTGCTCAAGCCGCAGAACCGCCGGCCGCTGCCCGTGTCCGCCGCGACGTTCCTGGCCGCGGAGCTGGCGGGCGCGCTGGACTACCTGCACCGGCGCACCAGCGCGGACGGCGTGCCCCTGCGGCTGGTCCACCGCGACCTGAACCCGCCCAACATCCTGGTGTCTCGCATTGGCGAGGTGAAGCTGTCGGACTTCGGCATCGCGCGGGACGCGATGCGCGCGAACCTCACGGTGGCCGGCAGCGTGCGCGGCAAGCTGGGCTACATGGCGCCGGAGCAGGCCATGGGCAAGGACATCGACGGGAGAGCGGACCTCTTCGCCCTGGGGCTCACGCTGCATGAAGCCCTCACCGGCCGGCGCGCGCTGAGCGGCCACTCGGAGGAGGTGCTGCTGCGCGCGGCGGTGGACCAGGAGGTCGTCCCGCCCTCGCAGCTCAACCCCGCGGTGCCGCTGGCGTTGGACCTCATCGTCATGCAGCTGCTCCAGAAGGACCCGGAGAAGCGCACGCCCAACGGCGCGGCGCTGCGGCAGCAGTTGCTGGCGCTGGACGGCCCCGCGGCCCCCTTCCCTCACGGCCAGGGAGAGCTGGGGCGGGTGGCGCGCGAGGCGAAGGCGCTGACAGAGCAGCTGACGCAGGAGACCGTGGAGACGGCGGCCGTGGGGAAGCCATCCCTCGCGCGCCTGGCGTGACGCGGGGCGTGGCTGCACGGGGCACGGGAGCGCGTTAGAACGCGGCGCGTTTCCCGTCGCCTGGAGCCCGCCGCCTTGGACATCGCCGTCATCACCTACGCCGGACTGCCACAGATGAACCCGCTGGACGCGCCGCTGGTGCCCGCGCTGCGGGCGCTGGGCCTGGACGCGCGGCCGGTCATCTGGGACGACCCCTCCGTGGACTGGAGCCGCGTCCGCGCGGCGGTGGTGCGCAACGCCTGGGACAGCCACCTGCGCCGCGAGGAGTTCCTCGCCTGGGCGGACCGCGTGGGCAGCGTCACGCGCCTGTTCAACCCGGCGGACGTGCTCCGATGGAACACGCACAAGGGCTATCTGAAGACGCTGGAGGCGCGCGGCCTGCCGCTGACGCCCACCGTCTGGGTGCCGCCCGGCGGGACGCTGGATGTGGCGGCGACGGCGCGCGAGCGCGGCTGGGACGCGGTGGTGCTCAAGCCCGCGGTGGCGGCGGGCGGGCTCAAGGTCTTCATCGTCCGGCGCGAGCAGTGGGACGACGCGAGCGCGAAGGTGGCGGAGCTGGCGAAGGAGGGCGACGTGATGGTGCAGCCCTACCTGCGCGCCTTCGAGACGGAGGGCGAGCGCTCGTACATCTTCTTCAACGGCGTCTTCAGCCACGCGGTGCGCCGCCCGCCCACGCTGACCACCGCGCCCCGGGGCTTCGCGGAGCCGCACGGCTTCACGCCGGACAACGCGGCGGAGCAGCAGCTGGCGCACGAGGTGATGGAGGCGTCCGGGGGCGCTCGGCTGCTGTACGCGCGCGTGGACGTGGCCACGGACAACGAAGGGCGCACCCGGCTGCAGGAGGTGGAGGTGACGGAGCCGTGCCTCTTCCTGCCCATGGACGAGGGCGCGGCGGAGCGGATGGCCAAGGCCGTCGTTGCCCGGTTGTAGCCTTTCGGGTGGGCCCATTCGCCCACTCGTGGACACCTGGGAAGCCGTCAGGGCGACGCGAAAGCGGCGGATGGGGTTATGAATGGGCCATGCGAGCCCTGTTGCTCTCGCTGCTCATCCGGCAGCACATGGCACTCAAAGAGAAGTTCAACGCCAAGTACCCGCACGCGTGGCTGGTGTGGGAGGCGGGCGCGTGGAACGTCCCCGAGGAGCAGAACGTGGCGGCCACGCGGCTGCCCATGATGGACCTGCGCGACTGCCTGCCCGCGGGCGACGCGCTGTGCTTCGAGCTGATGGGGGTGGCGGACCGCGGCCCCCTGAAGCTGGGGCGCGCGTCGCACAACACCTTCGTGGTGAATGACGCCACGGTGTCGCGCGAGCAGTTCGCCCTGCACCCCGCGCCGGACGGCGGCTGGAAGGTGGAGCGGCTGGCGCAGTCCCGGCCGGTGACGGTGAACGGCGAGGCGCTGGAGGCGGAACAACCGCGCCTCCTGAGCACGGGCGACGAGCTGAAGGTGGGCGACGTGCGCCTCACCTTCCACGACGCCCCGTCGTTCCACGCGCGCATCGGCCACATCGCCGCGCAGGTGCTGGCGCAGGCCGCCGCACCGCCACCGACGCAGCGCTGAGGCACGCGCGGGCTGCCGCGCAGATGCTGGCGCAGGCCGCCGCACCGCCACCGACGCAGGGCTGATGCCTGCGCGGGCCGCCTCGCCGCGCGGAGTCCTGCGCGAACCGCCTCGCCAGGCGGAGGCCACGCGGGCTGCATTGCCCGCGCCGCGGAAGCGTGTCGTGAACGTCCGGGCGGCGTTGGAAGCCGCCTACCGCCCCACGGTGCCGAGCGTCGTGTCCCGGGGATTCGGCGCCGTGGCGACCCACACCGCGCCGCCCGCGAGCAGCGCCACCGCGCCCGCGCCCGCCCAGACGTACCAGCGGCGCGTCCACGGCTTGGAGGCGCCCGCCTCCGTCTTCACGGACGCGTCCGGCACCTGCATGGCCAGGGCTTCCGAGGCCCCGTTCTTCTCCGGCGCGGCGGACGGATTCGCGGCGAGCCTCGCCTCGTTGGCGCGCGCCTCCGCCAGCGCGGCCTGCTCCCGCGCCTTCTGGAGCTCGCGGTCCCTGGCGAAGCGCTCGCGCTCCCGGCGCTGCTCTTCCTGGACACGCGCCTTCGCGTCCATCTCCGCGACGAGCTCGCGCACCACGTCCGCGTTGGCCGGCTCCCCCTGCGACAGCGACAGGTAGCGCCGGTAGAAGAAGGACGCGCGCGACGGGTTGTTCAGCTGCCGGTGGCACTGCGCGATGTTGAAGAGGAACGCGGGCAGCGGCTTGAGGCGGTACGCCTCGCTGAAGGCCTTGAGCGCCCGGTCGAACTCGCCCAGGTCGTACGCCAGGTTGCCCTCGGAGAACTTCTCCCGCGCCGGGTCGTCCGCGGCGGTCGCCGTCGTCTCCGCCGCCACCGCCGGGAACGGCGTCCCGAGCGCGAGCGCGAGTGCCAGGCTCAGGGCCTTGCGCTCACTGCGACGCGAACGGATCAATGACCGCATCCCGGCTTCCTCCCTTGCGGCCCGGCGCACGCGCGGGGGCACGACGCGGCCCCGCGCTCGCCTTCACGAGCGGCACGGACAGCTCCGCGGCGGCGGCATCCTGCTTCAGCTCCACCGCCCGCTCCAGTGGCACGTAGCCCGTGAGCTCCACGCGCAGCTGCGGCGGCACGGCCTTCCGGCTCAGCGCCTTCGTCAGCGGCGTGACGCCCAGCTCCTCGCCGGTGTCCACGCGCACCACCTTCGCGCCCGGCGGCGACGAGTGCACCGTGAGGGTCACCGGATCCGCCGCGCCCGCCACCGGCGTCCCCTCGGCGGCCAACTCCGTGACGGACGCCACCGCCACCGGAGCCTGCCCGGCATGGGAGGCGCGCATCGAGTGCAGCCCCTTCCACGTCGTGATGCCGGACACCAGCGCGAGCGCCGCCAACCCCACGGACACCTGGAGCCGTCGGGAGCGCAGGAGGCCCGGCACCCGCATGCGCAGGGTGGGCCGCTCCGCCTCCTCCACGACCAGCGCCTCCGTGCGCGGCTCCGGGGCCGGCGCGGTGGGCATCATCAACAGCGCCGTGGTGACCTCCGCCAGCTGCTGGGGCCGCCCTTCCGGCTCCTTCGCCAGGCAGCGCATCACCAGGGCCGCCAGCTCCGGCGGCACGCGCTCGCCCGAAGGCAGGTGCGACGGCAGCGGCGGCGGCGGCTGGGTGATGATCTGCACCACCAGCTGCCCGAAGGCCGACGCCTGGAAGGGCGGGTGGCCGGAGAGCATCTCGTAGAGGATGTTGCCCACCGCGTAGATGTCCGCGCGCCCGTCCACCGGCAGCCCCGCGGCCTGCTCCGGCGCCATGTACGCGGGCGTGCCGATGATGGTCCCGTCCAGCGTGCCGGTGAGGCTCACGCCCGTCTGCGTGGTGATGAGCTTCGCCACGCCGAAGTCCAGCACCTTCACGAAGTCCCGCTGCCCGGAGCGCTGCGTGATGAAGAGGTTGTCCGGCTTGATGTCCCGGTGCACCACGCCCACCTGATGGGCCGCGCCCAGCGCCGCGCACACCTGCACGCCCATGCGCTGCACGCGCTCCAGCGTCAGCCCCTCTTCCTTCAAGAGCGCCGCCAGGCTCTGCCCGCGCAGGAGCTCCATCACGCAGTAGACGTGCCCGTCGGGCGACTCGTCCACGAAGTCGAAGACCTCCACGATGTGCTCGTGGTTGATCTGATTGACGGTGCGCGCCTCCTGGAAGAAGCGCTGCACGAACGAGCTGTCCCGCGCGTGCTCCGGCTTGAGCACCTTGAGCGCCACCTGGCGCCCCAGCCGCACGTGCCGCGCCTGGAAGACCCGGCCCATGGACCCTTCGCCCAGCAGCTTCTCCAGCTGGTAGTTGCCCAGCACCGCGCCTTCCTGCGCTTCCTGTCCGACCGGCGACATCACGACCGGCGCTCCGCCACCGTCGGTCACGGCGTCACCCGATTCGGACAGGACTGTGTGTGCGAAGAGGTCGTCGGTGCCCATGGGGGGATCAGGTTTCCATGCCCGGGCGACCCTGCAACCCACGGGAGGGCATCAATCGCGCGCGAAGCGGAAAAACTTTCGACACGTGACGATTCACCCGCCGTGTACCGGATGGACGGGTGGCATGTACGGCGGCCACACACCTTGAGTCCACGGACATTGAAATACTTCTCCATACAGCCCACTCCCGTCCAAATCCCCCAGCGCGCGATGGTCGCCGCTTGGATGCGGCGGGTCAACGTGGGCGGAGGTCGTCAGGCACCGGGGGGCACGCGGAGTGTTCCCGTTCGTGTTCCCGCTGCGCGAAG
>NZ_RAWQ01000135.1:0-29341 GCF_003668965.1 Corallococcus sp. AB030 | reverse complement strand
GACAGGGGCTGTGGGGCGACGTGGAGCTGGCGGCGAGAGACAGGGGCGGCAAGGTGCTGGCCACCACGGCGGACGCGCCACACCTGTTGGCCACGGTGCTGGTGGCCCGGGGCGACTTCGCGGCGCGCTACCCGGACGCGGTGCGGCGGGTGCTCCGGGGGCTCTTGGACGCGGGGCAGGGCGTGCTCAAGTCCCCGGCGGCCGGGGCGCGGCTCCTGGGAGAGGTGGCGCCCTATCTGGGGGACCCCTCGGAGGCCATCCGCAGCGCGCCGCCCGCGACGCTGGCGGACAATCGGGCCTTCTTCGGACTTTCCGGCGAGGCTCCGGTTACCTATGACGAGCTCTTCCAGAGCGCCGCGGCGCTCTTCCAGAAGCTCAATCGCGGGACGGTGCCCCCTCCGGCGGAGGACACGCGGGACCTGGGCGCTCTGAAGTACGTCTCCGAGGCGCGGGGGCCCTGAAGCGGGCCGGAAGAGGGAAGGGGAGTCGGACGTGGCGAAGACACCGAACTACATCAAGGCCGCGTTCCTCCTGCCGGCCAACCTGGTGGGGCTGACGACGGCGGCCATGTCCAGCGCCGTGACGCAGGAGCCGCTGCCCATGATGGTGGCGCTGGGCGTGGAGGGCGTCTACCTGGCCGTCGTGTCGTCCATGAAGCGCTTCCAGCGCGCCGTGCGGGCGCAGCAGCCGGACAACCCGGAGGCCGCGCGCGCGGCGGTGGACTCGCTGCTCGCGGACCTGGCGCCGTCGCAGCGCGACCACTACCAGCAGCTGGTGGGGCTGAAGGAGAAGATCCTCGCTAACTACCGCAAGCTGCCCGGCGGGCGAGTGCTGGCGGCGGACAGCGAGCCCAAGCTGGACGCGCTGCTGACGTCCTTCCTGCGGCTCATCTCCGCGCTCAACCAGTACCGCACATACCTCAGCGGGTCCGACCGGGAGCACCTGACCTCCGAGGTGGCGGCGCTGGAGGCGGAGGTCGCCGGGGAAGCCAACCCGCGCCTCAAGGACGTGAAGGGCAAGCGCGTGGAGATTCAGCGCAAGCGCCTGATGCGCTTCGAGCAGGCGGGCGAGAGCCGCGAGGTGGTGAGCCACCAGCTGGCCGGCATCGAGGACCTGATGCGGCTGACGCACGAGCAGTCCATCGCCATCCGCGACCCGGAGAGCGTCAACCGGCAGCTGGACGTGCTCTCCGCGGAGACGGAGGCCACGGACGAGACCGTGCGCCAGATGGAGCGCTTCCTCGACTTCACCGAGGAGACCTCCGCGCCCCTGCCGCACGGCGGCACCCGCGTGCGGTAGAGCGGGCACGGGCCCGGACGGGCACCTGTTCACCGTGGCACCTTGCGGCACCGGCGGGGGCCTGTGACGGAGCACGAATAGATTGACTCTCCGCCGCAGGCATCCTGTCCTGCCGCCCATGCTCCGCCGCGTTGGATTCGTCCCGTTGGTCCTGCTGTTGGTCGTGTTCGCCGGCTGCTCGCGCTGCGGGAAGGAGGCGGCCGGGCCCGCGGATTCGCCCCGGGGCGTGTCGCGCTACCTGCCGCGCACCGCGCAGGCGGCCGTCGTCATCGACGACCTGGGCACGCTGGGCGAGAAGCTGGCGCGCTTCCAGAACCTCAAGGTGGCCTCGTTCGTCGCGCAGCTGCAGAACTTCCCCTCCGCGGAGCGCTACGTGTCCGCGGTGATGCGTCAGGTGGGCGTGGACCTGCGCAGCCGCAAGGCGCTGGAGGACGCCGGCATCGACCCGAAGCGCGGCGCGGGCGCGGCCTTCTTCGGGGGCATGCAGGCGGTGTCCGTCATTGGCGTGAAGGACGCGGACAAGCTGAAGACGACCTTCGCCACCTTCGCCCGCACGCGCCTGGGCGCATCGGAGGAGAAGGACACGAAGGTGGATGCAGGACGGTTCGTCACCTTCAACCGTCCGGGCTCCACGACGCCCATGCTGGGCATGCTCTTTCTCCCGCACGACCTGGTGCTCCTGGGCGGAGGCGCGTCGGTGGCGCGGCTGACGGAGCTGGCGGCGCTGCCGGAGGAGCAGTCCCTTGCGAAGGAGCCGGTGCTGGAGGCGTCCCTCAAGCGCCTCTCCGGCGACCGCGACTTCCACGTGTGGCTGCCGGGTGGCATGGGCCTGCTGCCCGCGGGCAGCGTGCAGGGCATCACCTTCACGGGCCACGTCGAGGATCGCGCGGTGACGCTGCGCGCGGACGCGCCGTGGCCGGACACGCAGGCGTCGCTCGCGGCGCTGGAGCCCAAGGGCGGTGAGTCGCTCGCGGGCTGGCTGCCGCAGGACAGCTTCTTCGTGGCGCGCTTCCGCGGCGACCCGGCGCAGCTGGACGGCGTGTGGCCGTACCTGGCCGGCTCGCAGGTGACGCGCGCGGTGCAGGAGGCGGGCTTCAACGTGAAGACGGAGGTGCTGGACAACCTCAAGCCGGGCATGGTGCTCGCGCTGTCGCTGTCGCCCAACGTCAACCTGTCCTCGGGCATGCCGGACCTGGACCTGCGGCGCACCAACCCCTTCCGCTTCGTCAACCTGGTGGCGCTCGCGGAGGTGAAGGACGTGGCCAAGGGGCAGGCCACGCTGGACAAGGTGCCCGGCTTCGCGGGCGGCTTCGGCGCGAAGGTGGAGCCCACGGACGTGAGCGGCCAGAAGGCGTACCTCACGTCGTACCGCGCGGGTGAAGGCGCGCACTTCGCGCTGTCCAAGGACGGCAAGCTGCTGCTCGCGGCGCCCAAGGCGCGCCTGGAGTCCACCCTGGCCTCCTTCGCGCAGCCGGCCGGTACCGGCCCCGTGTCCGAGGACCTGAAGTCCGTGGGCAAGGACGCCGCGCTGGTGGTGCTGCTGGACCTGCGCCGGCTGGCGGACGCGGTGAAGGCGCTGCCCTCCGCCGCGTGGGGCATTGGCGGCTTCGCCATCAAGGCCACCACGGTGCGTTGGCTGGATGCCACGGACGACCTGCGCGCGGTGACGATGGCCCTGTCTCGCAAGGACAAGGCGCTGCAGGCGGAAGTCTCCCTGCGGCTCACTCCCGCGCCCGCCACCACCACGACCCCGGCCACGCCTTGATCCACGCGCGAGATGTCGTGAAGGAGTACGAGGACGGCGAGGGCTCGCGCGTGCGCGTCCTGGACGGCGTGTCGCTGGACGTGGAGGCAGGGGACTTCGTCGCGGTGGTGGGCGCTTCCGGCAGCGGCAAGTCCACGCTGCTGCACCTGCTGGGCGGCCTGGACGTGCACTACCAGGGGCAGGTGGAGGTGGGCGGCGTGAAGCTCACCGGCCTGCGCGACAAGGAGCTGGCGCGCTTCCGCAACACGCACGTGGGCTTCGTCTTCCAGTCCTTCCACCTCATCTCCAACCTGTCCGCGCTGGAGAACGTGTTGTTGCCCTCGCACTTCGGTCCGGCCACGGCGGACGGGCGCAAGCGCGCGAGCCAGCTGCTGGAGCGCGTGGGTCTGGGCTCCAAGCAGGACCGCGCGCCGGTGCGGCTGTCCGGCGGCGAGCGCCAGCGCGTGGCCATTGCCCGGGCCCTCTTCGGCGGCCCGAAGCTGCTCCTGTGCGACGAGCCCACGGGCAACCTGGACGCGGCCACCGGCGCGGGCGTCATCCAGCTCTTCCAGGAGCTGCACAAGGAAGGGCTCACGGTGCTGACCGTCACCCACGAGGAGCGCATGAGCGCGGTGGCGCGGCGGGTGCTGCGGCTCAAGGACGCGCGGCTGGTGGAGGAATCCCCCGCGTCGGAAGCCCTGGCGTCGCGAGGTGCCCCGTGAGGTTCGACGCACTGTCGCGACTGGTGAGGTTGTCCCTCGCGCGTGAACGCAAGGGCGCGTTCTTCTCCGCCTTCGGCGTGGCCATGGGCGTGGGCGCGCTGGTGTTCTTCGTGGGCCTGGGCCTGGGCGTGGGGCGCGTCATCCGCGAGCGCATCTTCCCCACCGACTCGCGGCTGGTGGACGTGGTGCCCCCGGCGGTGTCGCTGGGCCTCCTTGGCGGCGGCAAGCTGGACACGGCCGCGGTGGAGCGCCTGGCCGCGCTGCCCGGCGTGGAGACGACGTATCGGAAGATGAACGTCCGCGTGCCGGCGGTGACGCGCTACGACGGCGTCTTCTTCGGCTCGCGCCTGCGCATGGGCATGGAGGTGCTCGCGGTGGGCGTGGACCCCGGCCTGGTGCAGAAGGACGTAGGGCTGCCGGAGGCAAAGGACTTCAAGGACCCGGGGGAGGGCAAGGCCATCCCCGCGCTCATCTCCACGCGCCTGTTGGAGCTGTACAACAAGACGTTCGCGCCCGCGCGCAAGCTGCCTCAGCTGTCCGCGGAGATGCTCATCGGTTTCGCCTTCCCGGTGGAGTTCAACCGCTCCTACGTGGCGGCCACGTCCGGCGGGCCCAGCACCACGCAGCAGGCTCAGGTGGTGGGCGCGTCCGACCGGGCCATGCTCGCGGGCATCACCATCCCGCTGGACACGGCGGTGCGCATCAACCGCGCTTCCGGCGCGGACGCGGACAGCTACTCCGGCGTCACGCTGGTGGCCGCGGACCCTTCACGCGTCCCGGAGCTGGTGGAGGCGGTGAAGGGGATGGGCTTTGAAATCGATGATCAGGAGCGCCGGATGGCGGAGAACGCGGGCGCGGCGGTGGCGCTCACCACGTCCGCGCTGGCGCTGCTCTCCATCCTCATCTGCGTGCTGGCCGCGGTGAACATCGCCCACGCCATGTCCTCGTCGGTGCGCGCTCGGGCGAAGGAGATTGGCGTGATGCAGGCGGTGGGCGCCTCGCGCGCGGACGTGCGCGCCATCGTGCTGGCGGAGGCCGGCGTGGTGGGCGTGCTGGGCGGCGCGGCGGGCACGGCGGCGGCGCTGGTGCTGGCCTTCATCGTGGACCGGCTCGCGAAGGGCTACCTGCCCAACTTCCCCTTCAAGCCGGAGAGCTTCTTCTCCTTCCCCGCGGCGGTGGTGCTGGGCGGGGTGCTGCTGGGCCTCGTGGCCGCGCTCGCCGGGGCGTACTTCCCCAGCCGCCGCGCCGCCGCCACGGATCCGGCGAGGACGTTGGCGGGATGAGCGGCCCTTCGCGCAAGTCGCTCCTGACCAACGTCCTGTGCCTGGGGGCGCTCGGGTGGATCTACGGGGGCGACCTCTCGGATGCCCTGCGCGCCCGGACCGAGGAGGTCTCCGCGCTCCTGACGCCGCCGTCCGCCGTGCGCGCGAGCATCGTGCTCGGGCTCGCGGGCGTGGGCCTGACCGTGTTCCTCGCCGGACTGCTGCGCAAGAAGCCGGAGGGCTTCAAGGGCTACCGGCTCCTGCCCATCCTGCTCGTGGTGGCGCTCTTCGTGGACCTGGTGCTCGCGGAGAGCCGCACGCCGCTGGACCCGCCGGAGATGGCCTCGGTGGCACTGCAGCGCTTCCAGGGCGAGGCCCAGAAGCTGGCCACGGTGGAGTCCGTGCCTACGCGATCCCAGGTGCTACAGCCCCTGGTGGACGCGCTGGGCTCTCCGCCGTACCTGGAGCGCGGGGCGTCGGTGCCGGCCTATACACTCCAGGTGCGCACGGACTGCGAGGGCCCGGTCCGTGGCGCGCCCGGCACCCGGGCCGGCACGCTGCTCTACTGCGTGGCCCGGGACGGCAAACAGGCCTGGGTGACGCTGGTGGGGCTGCCCGCCGAGGTGCGTTTTGGTGCGCCCGCCGTGCTCTCCCAGCGGGGCGAGCCGCGCGTCGCCGTCGTGCGTGCACAGATCCCCGCGGATCCCGAGGAAAATGATGTCCTGCCGGGCATTGACCTGGAGATCCCCATCGTGGATGGGGGCGCGGCGACGTCCCCTTTGCCCTGAGTCGGGGTCGCCTGGGGAGCAAGCGGGCGGAAATAGGTCCGCGCGCGCGGTTGACCCTGCGGAGCCGCGATCGATAGGCTCCCTGCAAGGACTCGACCCCCACACACAGTGACGACCTCTCAACCGAAGCGGCAACCCATCCCGTTCGGGAAGTATCTCCTCCTGGACCGCGTCAACATCGGCGGCATGGCGGAGGTCTGGCGTGGCAAACAGTTCGGCGCCAGTGGCTTCGAGCGACTTGTCGCCATCAAGCGCATCCTGCCGAACATCGCCGAAGATGAAGAATTCATCTCGATGTTCATCGATGAGGCGAAGATCAGCGTCCAGCTGACCCACGCCAACATCGCGCAGATCTACGAGCTGGGGCAGATCGCCAGCAGCTACTTCATTTCGATGGAGTACATCCCCGGCAAGGACATGCGGGCCATCTTCGACCGCTGTCGGAAGAAGGGTGAGCCCGCGCCGGTGCCGCTGGTCGCCTTCTGCGTGGCGAAGATGTGCGAGGGCCTGGACTACGCCCACCGCAAGAAGGACGGGATGGGGCGCGAGCTCAACATCGTCCACCGCGACATCTCGCCGCAGAACGTGCTCGTGTCCTTCGAGGGCGAGGTCAAGGTCATCGACTTCGGCATCGCGAAGGCGGCGGGCAAGGCGACCAAGACGCAGGCCGGCATTCTCAAGGGCAAGTTCGGCTACATGAGCCCGGAGCAGATCCGCGGCCTGCCGTTGGATCGCCGCTCGGACGTGTTCGCCATCGGCGTGTGCCTCTACGAGATGCTCACCGGCGAGCGCCTCTTCGTGGGCGACAGCGACTTCTCCGTGCTGGAGAAGGTGCGCAAGGCGGAGGTGCCGTCGCCGTCCACGTACAACCGGCGCATCCCGGAGGCGCTGGAGCGCATCGTCCTCAAGTCGCTCGCGAAGGACGTGGAGGAGCGCTACCAGTACGCCAGCGAGCTGGGCGACGACCTGCAGCGCTTCCTGCTGACGAGCGACTCCATCTTCGGCCGCAAGGACCTCATGCAGTACATGAAGTCCACGTTCGCCGAAGAGGTGGAGCGCGAGAAGCAGCGCCTGGCCGAGTACGCGGACATCCGCGCGCCGGACGGCATGCTCGCGGCCATCGAGGCGGGCTACAGCGGCCCGTCCCCGGTGCCCACGCAGAGCATGACCAACATCCCCGCGGTGGCGCCCTCCGCGCCCGCCGTGGAGCCCGTGTCCGCGCCGCCGCCGCGCGCCTCCAACTCCGGCGCCAACCCGCAGGGGGCACGCCGTTCGCCCACGCTCGCGGCGCTGCCCAAGCTGACCGCCGCGCCCGCCGCGCCCTCGCCCAAGGAGGACGAGGAGCTGGCGACGCAGATGGTGGACCGCGACGCTGTCTTCAACGACTCGCCGGAGCCCACCACCCAGCCGGGCGCCGCCATTGGCCGCGCCGTCACGCCGCTGGAGTCCCCGGCCGCGCCCGACGACGACGACGGAGAGGACGTGGCGGGCCGCACCGCCGTCATCCCGCCGCTCTCGTCGCTGCCCCAGCCGCCGGCGCCGCCGCGCCTGTCGCAGAACAGCGCGCCGGTGCTGAGCGCCGCGCCGCCGCGTCCGTCGCTGACCAACGTGCCCACGCTGATGGCCAACGACGGGCCCATGCCCCGTCCGACGCCGAACCGGGGCAACGACGGTCCGCCGCAGCGACTCCACCGGCCGGACCCGCTGCCGGAACCGGCGCCGCGTCCGCCCGCGCCCCCCGTCCTCAACAACGGGAACGCGCCGCGTCCGCCCGCGAAGGAAGGCCGCCAGAGGAACGCGCCCGAGCAGGAGGCTCCTGCCCGGGGCCTGGGCATCAAGGGCATGGACAAGCGCCTGCTCTACGGCGCCGTGGGTCTGGCGTCGCTGTTCCTGCTGGTGGGCGTGGCCCTGGTCTTCTCCCCGAGCAAGCCCGCGCAGGGCTACGTGATGGTGGAGCTCAAGACGCTGGAGGCGAAGGACATCGCGATGGTGTCCATCAACGCGGGGCCTCCGGAGAAGTTCCCCCCCAACGGCTTCGCCCTCAAGCCCATGTCCGTGGGCAACGTGCTGGTGGTGGTGACCGCTCCGGGCTACGAGGCCTTCAACCAGTCCGCCATGGTGTCCGAGGGCACCAACGCCACGCAGGTGCCGGTGGTCCTCAAGAAGCAGGCGCGCTCGGTGGTCGTGGTCTTCAAGACCCAGCCGGAAGACGCCGAGGTGAAGATCGACAACCAGGTCGCCCGGAAGCAGGGCGTTCGCGAGCAGGTGCTCCGGGACTTCTCGCTCAGCAACGACGCCCCGCTGGTGGAGGTCACCGCCGCCGGCTACGTGCCCTTCGTCAAGAAGATGGCCGTGAACAACAACGGCCTGGACGTGGTGGCGAACCTGGAGCGCGCGCCCGTGGAGGTTCGGGTCGAGTCCACGCCCGAGGGCGCGGCCATCTTCCAAGGCAAGCAGGACCTGGGCTTCGTCACGCCGGCCACCATCCGGGTGCCGTGGGGCACGCGTGAGCTCACGCTGAAGGCGAAATGCCACTCGGACGAGGACGTATCCGTGGGCACGCCGTCCCCGGCGGGTTCCACGGTCAAGGTGGATGCAACCCTGAAGAAGCAGGCGCGCTGCCGCGATTAGCGGCACCGCGGTCCTGACACTTAAGAGGTAGCCTGGGGGTCCTCCCCCCAGGATGTCCCTGGGGGGAGCGGCGCCGGAGGGATGTCCGTGACGAAGGTGCGTAAGGTGAACAAGGCGGATCCGCTGGCGGATCTGCCCCGGTGGGCGCAGCAGCTGGCGCGCAAGTACTACACGAAGACGGTCAGCACCTTCCTGCTGTACGGGGCCGTGCGCGACCTGCAGCCGCTGCAGCTGGAGGACGGCGGGCGCGGCTTCGGGACGCTCAAGACGTTCCTTTCGGAAGAGCTGTTCGGCGGGCGCGACCACGTCCTCTTCTACGACCGCTCGTCGGGCATCCGCTCGGCGACGCCGGAGACGCAGAAGGACCTGGCGCGGGCCATGACGGGTTACGACGCCATGTACGGCACGGACTACGCCAAGGTCATGCCGCGCGACCCGGGCCGGGCGCTGCAGATCCTGGAGAACTTCCTGCGCATGCGCCTGAGCGAGGGCCGCTCGATGGCGCTCATCATCGACTATGCGGAGACGCTGGTGCCCGGCGGGGAGATGAGCCACCTGTCCGCGGAGGACCGCTTCGTGGTGGCCACGCTGGACAAGTGGGCGCACGACCCGCAGTTCCTGGCCGGCGACGTGTCCGTGGTGCTGCTGGCGGAGAACCTGTCGGACGTGTCGCCGCGCATCAGCCGCAATCCGTACGTGGCGCCCATCGAGCTGCCGCTGCCCACGGAGGAGGAGCGCCTGGAGTACGTGCGCTCCAAGCTGGAGGGCAAGAAGCTCCAGTCGGTGTCGGAGGTGCCGGTCGCGGGCCTGGCGAAGATGACTGCGGGCCTGTCGCGCATCAACCTGGATCGCGTGCTGACGGAGGCGCTGGAGCGGGAGGTGCGCATCACGCCGGAGCTGCTCAAGGAGAAGAAGAAGGAGCTCATCCAGGCGGAGTGCCACGGCCTGCTGGAGTTCATCGAGCCCGCGCACACGCTGGACGCGGTGGCGGGGCACGCCCCCGCCAAGCAGATGCTGCGGCAGGCGGCGTCCGCGCTGAAGAAGGGCCGCATCGAGGTCATGCCCATGGGCTACCTGGTGAGCGGGCCGGTGGGCACGGGCAAGACGTTCATGGTGAGCTGCTTCGCCGGGGAGATTGGCATCCCGGTGGTGAAGTTCCTGAACTTCCGCAGCCAGTGGCAGGGCGTGACGGAATCGAACCTGGAGAAGATCTTCAACCTGCTGAAGGCCCTGTGGCCGGTGGCGGTGATGGTCGACGAGGCGGACACCTTCCTCGGCAACCGCGACTCCGGCGGGGACTCCGGCACGAGCAGCCGCATCTTCGGCTCCATCGCGTCCTTCATGGGCAACACGCAGTACCGCGGCAAGATTGTCTGGTTCCTGCTGACGGCGCGGCCGGACCTGCTGCCCATCGACTTGAAGCGCCAGGGCCGCGCGGAAGAGCACCTCGCGCTCTTCTATCCGCAGACGGATGAAGAGCGGAACGAGCTGTTCCAGGCGATGAGCAAGAAGACCGGCGTGTCGGTGGAGGGCGTGGAGTCCTTCGCCGCGCTCATCCCCGGCGGCGTGCGCGCCTTCAGCGGCGCGGACATCGAGGCGGTGATGGTGCGCTCGAAGTTCCGCGCGCTGGCGGACGGACGTGACCAGGTGACGAAGGACGACCTGGCCGCGGTGCTGGCGGACTTCGTGCCGCCCAGCTACCCGCTGGAGATTGAAATGCAGAACCTGGTGGCGGTGCAGGAGTGCACCAGCCGGGCGCTGCTGCCGGAGAACTTCCGCAAGCTGGACCGCGACTTCATCAGCAAGCGCGTGCGGGAGCTGAAGATGCTCCTCGAAGAGCAGTAGACGTCGTCAGCCCACGGTGACGCCCAGGTGCGGGTCCTGGAGCGTCTCCACCACCGCGATGCGGTCGCCCACGGCGAGCGCGTCATGCAGGACGAGGATGTCCTCGTTCGCGTGACGGATGCAGCCGTGGGACACGTCGCCCCCGAGCAGGGCAGGGGCGCTGGTGCCATGCAGCTCCTCGCCGCTGCGGCGGCCATCCGCCCAGGACAGGTCCAGCAGCCGCGCGCCGAACACGTGCCGGTCGTTCCACAGCCGCGCGCCCGCGTTCTCGGTGGCCACCTGATCCAACTTCGCGCGGACGACCTTGAGTCCAGGGTGCGTGGGCGTGGCGGCGGTGCCCACCGCGTTGGGGAAGATGTCCACGAGCTTCCCCTCCGGGTCGAAGAGGAACGTACGGTGCTCGCGCAGCGCGATGACCACGCGCACGGGCTGGCCCGCGTAGAATGGAGAGGGCAGGGCGCGCGACTGTCCCCGTGAGCCCGGAGCCGGAGCGAGCGCCTCCAGGGCCTTCAGCGTGGCGGTGTCGAGCACGCCGCTGGAACGCAGGCCGGCATGCACCTGGAAGTTGCGGAGCGCGCGCGCCGTGTCCGGGCCGTAGCGTCCGTCCGCGCCGCCGTACAGCGCGAACCCCATGTCCATGAGCGCGCCCTGTACCGCGCGCAGCCCGTCTCCTTTCGAGCCCGTGCCGAGCACCGTCACGCCGGACGCCACCTCCGTGAGCTGAGGCGACCCCGCGAAGCGCGGATGCTCCAGTCCGCCTGCCACCGGAACCGCCGCGCCCGCGAAGTCGACCGGAGGCTCCATGACGCCCAGGCCCCCAGCCGTCACCGCACGCGTCGCCTCTTCGGCTCGCGCGACGAGGGTTGCCGCCGTTCCTGCCACGATGTCGCGTGCACGCTTCTCAGGGCCGGACACTCCGTCGGACGGTGGGGCGAGGGAAAGCCCTCGCGGTACCGGACCGGGCCCGCTGAAGCGCGTCAGCGAGTTGCCTCCGGAGACCGTCCTGTCCCCCGGACGTTCGACTCCACGGGGCAGGACGGACAGGGCCGGCGCGGATTCGCTCGCGCCAGGCGTTTCAGAGGGAAGAAGCGGTGACTCTCGAAGCAGTGCGGATGCGAGCATGGCGCCGGGGACTGCAAGGTCCCGGCCGTCGCGCCATGCCCCTGTGCCGCTACGGCGCGCTCAGCGACAGCAGCTTGCCGGTGGGGACCGTGCGGTGGTCCTTGATGTGGTTCCACTTCATGATGTCCTCGACGGACACGTTGTAGCGCTGCGACACCGACCAGAGCGTCTCGCCCTCGGCCAGCGTGTGCACCTTGCCCTTGGGGCCCACGGGCGCCTGGCTCGCCACGGCGGTGGCCACCACGATGGTGCCGCCGCGCTCCTCCACCTTCGCCGGCGCCGCGCCCTTGGACTCCGGCGGCCACACCGCGAGCAGCGTGCCCAGTGACAGCGTGCGGTTGCGCTTGGGCAGGTTGTTCCACTTCTTCAGGTCGTCCACCGACACCTGGAAGCGGTTGGCGATGAGCCACAGGCTGTCGCCCTCCTGCACGCCGTACGTCACGCGCGTCTTGCCATCCACCTTCTCCGTCTTCACCGGACCCGCCGCCACGGGGCCGCGGGGCGTGCCCGCCGGAACCTCGTCCTCCGGCCGCGTCGCCACCACGCCGCTGCGCCGCGCCTGCGCCACCTTCGACGCCAGCGCGCCGCTGATGCCCGCGTCACCGCTGCCACCCCGGCCGCTCGCCGGCACCGGAATCACCAGCTCCGAGCGCACCTTCAGCACCCGCGCGGTCTTCAGCCGGTTCATCTGGAGGATGGCCTCCGGCGCCGTGCCGTACTTCTGGGCAATCTGCGACAGCGTGTCGCCCTTCTTCACCGTGTGCACCCGGAACGTCAGCCGGTCCGCTGGCGACAGCTTCTTGAAGTTCTCCGCGAAGAGCGTCGTGGTGCCGCGCGGCAGCTTCAGGGTGTAGGGCTTCGAGGCCGTCGCCGGAGGCGTGCACCAGCGCTTGAGCTCCGGGTTCAGCTCCTGCACGTCCGCCACGCTCACCCCGGCCGAGCGCGCCACCACGTCCAGGTCGGTCGCGTCCGTGAGCTTCACCTCGTCGTATTCCAGCGTGGACTCGTACTGGAACTCCTCCTCGGAGAAGCCGAACGCGGTGGGGTTCTTCGCCACCAGCGCCGCGGCGATGAGCTTGGGCACGTAGTGCTTCGTCTCCTTCGCCAGCCCGGGCTCCTCCGCCAGCACCCAGAAGTCGTTCGTCCCGTAGCGCGTCACCATCTTGCGCACCCGGTACGAGCCCGTGTTGTAGCCCGCCCACGCCAGGTACCAGTGGCCCAGCTCGCCGTAGAGGTCCTTCAGGTACGCCGCCGCCGCGTGCGTGGCCTTGATGGGGTCACGCCGCTCGTCCACCCAGAAGTCCTGCTTGAGTCCGTACTGCTTGCCCGTGCTGGAGATGAACTGCCACGGCCCGGCCGCGTGCGCCCACGAGTACGCGTTCGCGGAGAAGCCGCTCTCGATCATCGCCAGGTACACCGTGTCCCGGGGCAGGCCCTTCGACTCCAGGATGGGCTGCATCACCGGCAGGTAGCGCGTGGAGCGCGCCATCCACTTGCGGAACCACTTGCGGCCGGGGCCCTGGAAGAACTGGATGTACTCGGCCACCCGCGGCTGCATGTCGACCGGGATGTCGTAGCGGTCCTTCACCTGCGAAATATCGAAGCTCGCCAGGTCGGTGATGCGCGCCAGCGGCGGGGCGGTGTCGTCCTCGCGGAAGGTAGGCTCCTCCAGCGCGTCCAACATTCGCAGCCGCAACGGGTTCGTCAGGCCCAGCCGGCGCAGCGACTGCATCATCTCCGCGTTCGGCTTCGACTCCGGGTCCAACGTCGCGCCTTCCAACGCGCGCAGCTCCTCCAACTCGGCGGACTCGTTCTCCACCTCCTCCGTCTCCTCGCCTTCCTCCATGGGAGCAGGGGGCGTGGCCAGGCTGCCGTCCGCCGTCAGCGAGGGGGCCTGCGAGGGGGGCACCGCACGCACGCCGGGCGGCGGCACCGGTGACGGCGCCACGCCCTGCGAGGAGGGAACCGAGGCCAGGGCAAGCAGGAGCAGAGAAAGCGGCATGGGAACGCCAGGCGAGGTCGCCCAGAAGCAGGCGAAGCCCGCAGTATTCGCCAGCTTTCTTGACAGTCAAACAACAAGTCGCCCGGTACGCCCTCGGGAAGCACCCACCGTAGGGGCGAGCGACCCTATTTCGCCGGTGGCTCGCCTGCCTGCCCGCTCTTTCCCGTTCCGCCATGGCCGGGGCCGAGGATGCGAGGCAGGTACGTGGCGAAGTCGAAGTGCGGCGAGTTCTCCGTGTTGTGGCAGGTGACGCACACGGCCTGTCCCGGCTTGCCCACGATGGTCGCGGGGCTCGGCGAGTCCACGTGCTTGGAGCCCGGACCGTGGCAGCTCTCGCAGCCCACGTCCTCGCGGCCCGCTACCTTGTCCAGACGGCACACGCCGCCGGGCTTCTGCCAGCCGGTGACGTGACAGCCCACGCAGTTGAGGTGGTGCTGCTTGCCCACCTCCTCCAGCGTCTCCCATGCGTGGTGGTGCTTCGTGCGCTCCCACACTCCGGTCGCGTCCGGGTGGCAGTCCGCGCACACCGCGCTGCCGACGAAGCCCGCTTGGCCCTTCTCTGGAAGCGGGCAGTCCTGGCCGTGCGCCTTCGCCCACGCGAGGTTCAGCTGGCCCACGTCCGAGTCGTACGCCTTCACCAGCGCCTGCGTGTCCGGCGCGCTGGGCAGGTTCGACTCCAGCGGCAGGAAGCGCAGCGCGAAGCCGTTGACGTCCGCGGCCGGCGCGGGCGGCGCGGTGAGGAAGCCCTGCTTGCGCGCCGCGAGTTCGTCGCGCTTGCCCTGCTTCAGCGCCTTCAACTTCGGGTCGATGCCGGGCAGGGCTATTTCCTTATCCAGGAGCGCGATGCGCTGCTCCAGCGCCGTCACTTCCCGCTCCACGTCCCCCTGCGAACGCTGCGGCGTGAAGGGACCCTTCGCCGGCGCGTACGTCAGGTCCACGCGCAAGAGCGAGCGCCCCTTGCTCTGCACCGCCACCACCGGCACGTCGGAGCGCACCAGCCGGTTCTCCTCCGCGGAGAACTCACTGGCGCTGTGCGTGGCGACCACCAGGTTCGCGGCGAGGCCCGGCAACGCGGCGGCGGCCTGCGCGGCCTCCAGCGGCTGGTCCAACAGGCCCACCACGAAGTCAGCGCCCTGCTCGCGCGCCTGCTGGCTCGCCTTCACCAGCGCTTCGCCGGAAGCCGCCGCCACCACGCCCACCTTGCGCGTCCCGGCGTCCAGCACCTTCACGCCGCCCGCCGGAATCTCCGGCAGCCCCAGGCCCTGACGGAAGGCCGCGCCTCGCGTCTCGTCCAGCTCGCCCGTGGCGCGCGCGGCGATGCCCATGGTGCGGAACGCGTCCGCGAGCGCCTTCGCCTTGCGCTCCTCCTGCGGCACCTGATCCGCCTTGAGGTGCGTCTCCCCGAAGAGGCTGTTGCCGCCGTCGATGTACAGCACCGGCTGGCCGCCCTGACGCGCCTGCTGCACCTGGAACGCCGCCCGGCCGATGCCTCCGCGCATGTTCTCGCTGCAGCCGCACGGGCCCAGGTATCCACGCGTGTCCGCGGAGATGAACAGCACGGCGCCCGGAGGCGCGGCGGGAGTAGGGGAGGAGGCTTGCTGCTGCCCGGGAGCACTGCCCGCGCCGCTCTCCGGGGCGCGCGGCTCCTGGCGTCTGCATCCGGTGAGAAGCGCGCTGACGAGCACCGCGAGGACGGCCGCGCGCATCGTCATCACCAGAGGATGCTCTGCACCAGTTCGTCGATCTTCTCGCCCATCGCCTCCAGGCCATTCACCTTGGAGAGCGAGCCATCCGCGCCCACCTGCTCGGCCAGCTTCGACAGCTCGTCGTCCGGCAGGCTGGAGAACAACACGATGGGGATGTCCTGCGTGTTGTACTCGTTCTTCAGCGTGCGGCAGATGTCCGTGCCCTTCGCTTCGGGCATGTGGATGTCCGTGAGGATGAGATCCGGCCGCCAGCTCTGAAGCGTTTTCTCAAACTCCATGAGCGTGGAGGTGGCCACGACCTCATAGCCCCGTGCCTCCAGGACGGCCTTCTCCATGGCGAGGGTGATCTCGCTGTCGTCAATGAGGAGGATTCTTCGCTTCTCTTCGGACACGGCGACCTTCCTTGGGGGTCGGTTCTAGCCCACCACCCAGCGGCGCACCAATGCTTTCCCGTGTTGCGTTCCAGCACGGGTTTTCTGTCCCCGGCCCCGGGCTTCCCAGCGGCCGGGCGGGCTCGGAAACACCCACCGTCTTTCCCGGACAACCGACCGCACACGGAGTATGGAGGCGCCCATGAAGCGCCATGCCTCCCGGGTCCTGGTGGCCCTCCTTCTCCTGGGGTGCGTCCTCGGGGGCCTCCCCGTCCTGGCCCTCAACAACGGCCTGGGGCAGGTCCCCCAGGACCTGGACCGCACGTCGCCGCGCGCCACGGCGCAGGGCTTCCTGGACGCGGTGCATCGCGGGGAGTACGCCCGCGCCGCCCACTACCTGTACCTGGACCATCTTCCGGCGGCCGAGCAGCCCGCGCAGGGCGCCCAACTGGCGCGGAAGCTGAAGTTCGTCCTGGACCGCGAGCTGTCGGTGGACACGTCCGCCCTGCCGAAGACGCCGGAGGGCGAGCCCCCCAACTCACGCTTCGCGTCGCTGGGGGCCATCCCGCTCAAGGGCGAGAGCGTGCCCATCCGGCTGCAGCGCTTCACCGTGGATGGCACGCCCATCTGGGTGGTGGCGGAGTCCACCGTGAAGATGGTGGACCCGCTCTTCGAGGAATACGGCCCGCTGCTCACCGAAACGCTCCCGGCCTTCTTCTTCGAGCGCACGGTGCTGGGGCTGGAGCCGTGGCAGTGGCTGGGGCTCGTGGTGACGCTCCTGAGCGCGTGGATCCTCTCCTATCTCCTGGAGAAGCTCCTGCTGGCCGCCGCGCTGCGGGTGGCGCGCTGGACGCGCATCTCCTGGGACGACCAGATTGTCAGCGCGGGCCGGGGGCCTCTGCGGCTGCCTTTCTTCGCCATCCTCCTGGCGCTGGGCACCTCGTTCCTGCTCCTGCCTCCCAAGCTGAAGCTGCTGAGCGACCGGGTGGCCTACTCGCTCACCATTGTCGCGGTGGCGTGGTTCATCCTGCGCTTCCTCCGCGTGTCGGAGGCCTACGTCCAGAGCCGCGTCACCTCCGAGTCCAGCGTCCACCCCCGCGCGCGCTCGCTGCGCACGCAGCTGGCCGTGCTGCGCGCCGTCTTCGAGGTGGCCACCTACGTCATCGCCGCCGCGCTGCTGCTCATGCAGTTCGAGGTGGTGCGCAACGTGGGCGTGTCGCTGCTGGCCTCCGCCGGTATCGCCGGCCTCGCCATCGGTCTCGCCGCGCAGAAGTCGCTGTCCTCGCTGCTCGCCGGCATCCAGCTGTCCATCACCCAGCCCGTCAGCATTGGCGACAACGTGCTGGTGGAGGGCGAGTTCGGCACGGTGGAGGAAATCACCCTCACGTACGTCGTGCTGCGCATCTGGGACCAGCGGCGCATGGTCATCCCCATCAACCAGTTCCTGGACAAGCCGTTCCAGAACTGGAGCAAGGGGAGCCCGGAGATCATGGGCACCGTCATCCTCCAGGTGGACTACATGGCGGACATCGACGCGCTGCGCGCGGAGCTGGACCGCATCCTCGCCAACGAGGGCAAGGCCCTGTGGGATGGCCGGGTGAAGACGCTGGTCGTCTTCGACGTGATGGACAAGACCCTCACCGTGCGCGCCCTGGTGAGCGCGGCCAACTCCAGCAAGCTGGGCGACCTGCGCTTCCTCGTGCGCGAGCGGCTGGTCGTCTTCCTGCGCTCGAAGCCCCACTGGCTGCCCATGGTGCGCAGCGAATCCCGCCCCGCGCAGCCCCCGCCCTCCCGGGATGACCAGGAGGAGGCCACCCAGGGCGCTCCGGAGCCCCGGTCCTGAAGAAGAGCGCCTGTGAGAGCCCCAGGGAAAACGGGCACTTGCACGGACGCTCGCCGCGCGATGAATATGTCGGCCCACGCGGCGTAAGACGCCCGTAAGAGCATTCGCACCCAAGCTGGGGAGTCCAACAGATGAAGCGTCCTGTCACCTTGTGCGGAGCCCTGGCGCTCCTGGCCGTCGCCGCGCCGCTCACCGCGAGCGCCCAGGAGCGGGGCCGCACCGACGGGCCTGAAGAGTCGGAGTACGGCACGGGAGGCTACGGCGACAACCGCCGGGGCGTGTCGCTCCAGTTCGACTGGGGCGCGGCCATCAACTCCGGTGAGAACCCCCCGGGCGCGCCGGAAGGTCCGCCGCTGTTCGTGGGCGCCACCGTGTCCCTCTGGGGCGATGACTGGTACCGCCTGGACGTCAGCGGCGGCTACGTCTTCGACGGCGGGCGCTTCATCGGCAACGTGGGCCCCACCTTCCGCAGCTGGGGCTGGCCGGTGTCCTTCACCCTCGGCCTCAAGGCGGGCGCCATCGTCATCCCGGAGGGCGAGGGCCTGCGCTTCGCCATCTCGCCGCAGGTGGGCGCGGAGATCTTCCTGGACCGCCGCGACCGCGTGCTCATGGGACTGCACTACTCGCCGGACATCCCCATCGGGGGAGGAGGAGTCACGAACCGGTTGTTCATGAACGTCGGATACCGGTTCTGACGGAAACGCCATGATCGCTCAACTGCTCGCCGCCGCTGTCGCGTTGACCACGGCCCAGGCGCCTCGCGCCGCCTCGCCGTCCGTGGCACTGCCGTTCCCGTCGGGGGACGTGCAGACCTACAACATCATCCAGTGGGACCCGAACCAGCTGCCGCGCATCTATGAGCGGTCGGACCAGCTCCCGCTCACCGACGAGGAGCTGACCAAGCTGTCGCAGGCCGGCTTCGAGCCCGCGCAGCTGGTGAAGATGATTGAAGAGCGCCGCTGCGCCTGCGACGCGAGCGCGGACGGCCTCATCCGCCTGAAGAAGGCGGGCGTGGACAAGGCGGTGCTGGCGGCGGTGTCGCGCCACGGCCTGGCGCCCAACCGGCAGCTGGACATCCTGGTGACGCTGGACTTCACCGGGGAGAGCCGCACCGCGCGCGAGGCGTTCCTCTACTTCTTCGTGGACGACGGGGACATCACCCGCGTGTTCTCCGCGAACCTCCCGGAGCTGCTGCAGCGCCGCAACAGCCACGAGACCATGGTGGACCGCAGCGACATCATGGTGGCGCGCACCGTGCGCCGCATCCAGCTCGCGGGCCACGTGCCGCTCAAGACGTACGGCGCGCACCGAGTGATGGTGGCCGCCAGCGCCAGCCCCACGCTCACGCACCCCTCTCAGCTCACCCCGCAGGAGCGCGCGAAGGCGCAGACGTACACCTTCGACTATCCGCGCGCGTCCTTGCAGAGCCTCTGCCGCCTGACGGCCGGCTACCGCCGCGACGCGGTGCTTGCCTACAAGTGGAACTTCGAAGGCAGCCGCTTCGAATGCGAATGGAACTAGGAGTCGACCCGACCATGAACACCCGCCGCCTGTTGCTGTCCGCCCTCGTCGCCGTGTCGCTCGCCGGCTGTGGAGGCTCCCGCGCCTTCACGCGCGGCACCTACGAGGACCCCAACACCATCGAGATGCTGGGCGACCGCTTCAACGAGAACGACCTGCAGCTCATCGCGAAGAAGATGGCCGAGTCGCTCGCCAACGCCCCGCGCTTCGCTCAAGCCCCGCCGCAGGGCGCGGCCCTGCCCATCGTCCTCGTGGGCAAGCTGCGCAACAGCACCAGTGAGCACATCGACATGCGCTCGCTGGGGGACAAGATTCAAACGGCGCTCGCGCAGACGGGCCGCTTCGCGCTGGTGGACCAGCAGGCTCGCCAGGACATCGCGGAGGAGTACGAGTACCAGCAGTCCGGCTACGTGAACCCGAACGCCGCCAAGGCCCCGGGCCAGCAGGCGTCGGTGGACTTCCTGATGACGGGCGACCTCGCCTCCATCATCCAGGAGGTCGGCCGCGACAAGCTCGTCTATTACAAGATGACGGCGAAGCTGAACGACGTGCGCACCGGCACCATCGCGTGGACGGACGAGAAGCAGATCCGCAAGAAGTTCGAGAAGCAGGGCGTGAGCTGGTAGCCGTCCGCCGTGGCCAACCTCCCCGACATCGCATCCCAGGCCCCGCGCGTCCCCGCCGCTTCCCCGGCGGGGGGGCGTTGGGGCCTGTTGTTCATCGTGGCCATGAGCGCCCTGAGCGTCCTGGGCACGGGCTGCGCCAGCGACTACGTGGCGCGCACGGCCTCCGCGCGCTCCGCGTACCAGTCCTCCGACTATCAGCGCGCCCTGAGTGAGCTGGACGGCGAGCAGAAGGAGGCCCCCGAGCGCGACCAGCTCCTGTTGCTGTTGGACAAGGGCATGGTGCTGCACGCGGCCGGGCAGTGGGAGGAGAGCACGAAGGTGCTGGCCCAGGCGGATGACCTCATGTCGCAGCTGGACATCACCTCCGTGAGCGAAGAGGCCGGGGTGCTGCTCAGCAATGAGCGGCGCCGCGCCTACCGCGGGGAGGACTTCGAGAAGCTGATGATCTCCGTCCTCCAGGCGCTCAACTACGCGGAGCTGAACCGCGACGAGGACGCGCTCGTGGAGGTCCGCCGGGTCAACGAGCGCATCGAGAAGATGATCACCGAGGAGAAGAAGCCGTACGAGCAGCTCGCCATCGCGCGCTACCTGGGCGGCGTGCTGTACGAGGACCAGCGCGAATGGGACTCGGCCTTCATCGACTACATGAAGGCGTATGAGCTGGAGCCCCGGCTGGGCGGGCTGGTGGAGCCCCTGTTGCGGCTGGCGAAGAAGACGGGCCGTGACGACGCCTACGAGACGCTCTCCAAGAAGTTCCCGAACGTGGCGCACGGCGCGGTGGGCCCCGGTGAAGGGCAGCTCGTCGTGGTGGTGGAGGCGGGCCTGTCGCCGCAGAAGGAGCGGGCATCGCGCGACTACGGCGACTCCGGGGACCTGATTGAAGTGCCCGTGTACCGGGACCGCGGCGGCACACCGCCGGTGCGCGTGTCGGTGGAGAACCAGGCGGAGCAGGCGGTGACGGTGACGTCGCTGTCGCGCGTGGCCCAGGTGCACCTGAACGACCGCATTGGCCGCATGCTGGCGAAGCAGCTCGCGGGCGCGGTGGCGAAGGCGGGCGTGGCCGCGGGTGTGGGCGCGCTCACGAAGAGCAAGGAGCTGGGCGTGCTCACCTTCCTGGTCCTCAACGCGGGCAACCAGGCGGACCTGCGCTCCTGGCTTTCACTGCCGGCGGAGTTCCAGGTGGCGCGCTTCCGGCTTCCTCCGGGAAAGCACACCGTCCAGGTGGATGCACCGGGCCGGCCCACCACACACCTGGTGGAGGTGAAGCCGGGACGGGTGGAGGTGCTGGTGGTGCGAAGCTACTGACTGCGTCGTTTTGGGAGTAGGGTGCGCGCCCCATGTCGCCGGTCGTAGCCGAAGTCCTCCTGTACTCCTTCATCGTCGTGGCGAGCGCGCTGGCCGGGGCGGGCGTGGTCATCTTCAATGACCGCTCCACGCGGCTCGTGACGTTCCTGGCCTTCGCGGCGGGCGTGATGTTCGGCGCGGCCTTCTTCCACATGCTCCCGGAGGCATACGAGGGCGGCGGCTGGTGGGCCTTCGCGCTCGTGCCCATGGGCTTCCTTTTCGTGCTGGTGCTGGAGCGCTACCTCGTGGCCCACGCCTGCGAGGAGCCGCCAGACTGCGCGGAGCACGTGCACGGCCACGCGCTGGGCCTCAGTGCGTTCCTGGGCCTGTCCACGCACACGCTCTTCGACGGCATCGCGCTGGGCTCCTCGGTGAAGGAGGGCGTGGGCGCCATGGCGCTGCTGGCCATCACCGCGCACAAGATTCCCTCGTCGCTGTCGCTCGCGTCCATCCTCCAGGCGGAGGGCAAGAAGCGCGGCACCATCCTGGCGTACACCGCGCTGTATGGCCTGATGGTGCCGGTGGGCGCGGTGCTCTACTTCGGCTTCGACGCGGTGCTGAGCTTCCAGTCGCTGGCGCCCAAGGCCCTGGCCTTCTCCGCCGGCACCTTCCTCTACATCGCCGTGTCGGACCTGCTGCCGCACGTGAACAAGCACGGCAGGGACAAGCCCGGGCGCAACCTGGTGGCATTGGCAGCCGGGTTGCTGGTGATGTTCGTGCTCGCGCGCGTCCTGGGACACACGGAGCACTGACGGCACCATGGAACGACGCAAGGACTGGTACGAGCACCCGGAGTACTACGAGGCCATCTTCGGCACGGACACCGTGCGCGAGGCGGACTTCCTCCAGGAGTTGAGCCGGCGCTTCGGCACGGGAGGCAACCAGTGGCTGGAGCCCGCGTGCGGCGCGGGCCGGCTGGTGGAGGAGGCCGCGAGCCGGGGCCTGAAGGTCGCGGGCTATGACTTGTCGGAGGCCATGCTCGCGCACGCGCGCAAGCGCCTGTCCCCCACGGAGCGCCGCCGCGTGAAGCTGTCCCAGGCGCGCATGGAGGACTTCTTCGACCCGGCGCTGGAAGGGCGCGTGGACCTGGCCCACACGCTGGTCTCCACCTTCCGCTACCTGGACAGCGAGAAGGCCGCGGTGGAGCACCTCACCGGCACCCGCCGCCTGCTCAAGCCGGACGGCATCTACGTGCTGGGCTTCCACCTCACGGACTACGCGCGCTCCGGCCCTGAGCACGAGCGCTGGGTGGGGCAGGTGGGCGCGGACAAGGTCGTGTGCAACACGCACGAGGGCCTGCCGGAGCAGCGCCTGCGCCGCTCGCCCATGCGCAACCGCCTGCGCGTCACCGGCCCGGACAAGGACTGGCTCATCGAGACGACGTGGTTCTTCCGCACGTACGACGAGGCCCAGGTGAAGCGCCTGTTCCGCAAGTCCGGCCTGCGCGTCGCGGCCACATTCGACTTCGACTACGACCTGGACTCGCCCGTGGGCCGCGGCAGCCCGCGCCTGGACCGCGCCTTCGTGCTGAAGCGGGACACGTCCTCCAAGGCCTGACTGGTATGGAATGACCCGGCTGCCCGCCCGTTCAGAAGGCGCGGTCCGTCAGGCATTGGGGCTCAAACGTCAGGGTTTGCGTCCTGTCCGGACGCGCTCGCGTTCCAGCGGGACGCAGGGTGAGTGGGATGTTCATCGTGACCCCGCGAAATCATTGGACTCACCCTGTTGGCACGGCATCCGCAATGCGTCCCGCCCATACGCCGGCAACGGCGTGTACCGCATCCAGATGCACCCGGAGCGCGGAAGGAGGGGCCGCTCCTTCCGCGCTCTCCATCTGAATCCGCACCTCCCCGTCATCTCCGATAGAGTCCGCGTCTGCTTTTTGGACGGCTTCGCCGGTCGGCGGTGGCGCGGCTTCCGCACGGGAGGCGATGGGGATGCAAGACGAGTTGGCGCAGCTCATGGCTGCGCTCAGGGATTCCAGGGACTTTGAAACGGCGGCGGCGGCGACGTTGCGCCGGATGCTGGCCGTGGCGGACGCCGCGGTGGCGGCCAGCCGCTACGCGGGCCGGGCCCGGGTCCTGCGCGGCATCGTTCACCTGCGTCCTGGCGAAGCGTACCGCCGGCTGGCGGCGCTGGACGTAGGCGCGCGCGAAGTGACGGACGCGGGCGTCGAGATGCCCTTCTTCACCTCCGCCACGGCCTGGCGCGCGGTGGTGGAGCACCGGTGCGCGGTGTCCATCGACGTGAACATCGGCACGGTGCAGCCGCACGCGCCGGATGCTCCGGTGACGGGCGACCCGGGCCTCGCGGGCTTCCACAGCAACGAGAGCAAGCAGCGCTTCCTGGGGCGCCACGCGACGCACGTGTGCGTGCTGCCCCTGCGCACGCCCGCGGGCATGGAGGGCATGATTTCGCTAGAGGCGGACTGCCTGGCCGCCATGGGGCAGGAGTTCGTCTGGCGCGACGCCGGAGACCTGCTCCAGCTGCTCACGGACATCGCCGCGCCGTACCTCACCGCGCTGCCGCAGCGGCCGGTGGCCACGCCGGAGGTGGACGAGTTCCTCCCCGTGGTGGGCCGCTCCATGGCGGAGCTCCTGCCCATCCTCCGGACCTTCGCGCTCCAGGACGAGACCATCCTCGTGAGCGGGGCCACGGGTGCGGGCAAGTCGCGCCTGGCGCGCTGGTGCCATGAGCGCTCCGGCCGCCGGGGCAAGCCCTTCGAGACGCTGGACCTGGTGACGGTGCCGGAGGACCTCCAGATGGCGGAGCTCTTCGGCTGGAAGAAGGGCGCCTTCACCGGCGCGGTGCGCGACGCGCCGGGCGTGGTGGCCCGTTCGGACGGCGGCACGCTGTTCATCGACGAAATCGACAAGCTGTCGCTGAAGGCGCAGGCGGGCCTGCTGCACCTGCTGGAGTCGCGCAGCTACCGGCCGCTGGGCGAGGGCACCGGCGAGAAGCTCGCGGACGTGCGCTTCATCATCGGCACCAACGCGGACCTGCACGCGCAGGTGCGCGCCGGCCGCTTCCGCGAGGACCTGTACTACCGCGTGAACGTGCTGCCGGTGCGCATGCCGCCCCTGCAGGACCGCCAGGACGAGATTCCCCTCTGGGCGCGGTACATGGTGAACCGCCGTCACCGCGAGCGGATGCCGGAGGGTTCCGCGCGGCTGGCGCAGGAGGCGGAGGTGCTGCTGACCACCAGCTCGTGGCCGGGCAACCTGCGGCAGCTCGACAACATCGTGCGGCGTGCGTACACGCTGGCGATGGTGGAGCACGCGGCCGGCACGGGCGACCTGGTGCTCCACGAGAAGCACGTGGCGCGCGCGCTGGACTACGAGCAGTCCCCCAGCAGCGGCCGTCCGCTGCCGGAAGCCCTGCGGGCCGCGGCGCAGGCCTTCGTCGGTGAGGCGCGCAGGCGCAGCACGCCGCTGGACCTGGACTACGCGGACGGCTTCCGCGGGCTGGTGCTGGGCACGGCCATCCGCCAGATGGGCCGCGACGAGGCCTTCCGGATGCTGGGCCGCGAAAGCCTGGTGAAGAACCGCAACCACCACAAGGCGCTCAAGCGCGAGTTGGAGAAGGTGGACGGCCTCTACAAGGCGCTGGGCGAGGGGGGCTCCCCGTTCTCCGACCTGCTGGAGAACGAGGACGCGGACTGACGCCAGGGGCGCGCCTTCAGTGGATGGCGCTGCCCAGCGGTTGGTAGTTCTCGTCGCGCAGGCCCACGAGCACGCTGGTGCCGTTGTCCGTCACCCGCAGCTCGCCGTAGCGCGCCTTCGCGTAGCGCTCCGCGTGGCCCTCCTGGAAGAAGAAGGCCTCCGCGCCCAGGCGCATCTGCGAGTTGCGGATGCGGAAGCGCAGGCGCACCTCGCCGGGCGCGAGCGAGGTCCCCGCCTGCGTCTCGTAGCGCACGAACTCGCCCACGTCGTGCTCGTCCAGGCGCAGCACCACGTTGCCGTCCTCCTGGGGCTGCTCGCGGCCCTCGCGCCAGCCCTGGTTGATGGCGTAGTCGAGCACCATGTAGTCGCCCTGGATGAGCGAGCGTGGATCCACCGGAGCCAGCCGCAGCAGCACGGGCTGCCCCCGCGCGAGCACGGTCTCCTTCTGCACGACGAGGAAGGCGAGCGCGACGAACACCAGCGCGAGCCCACCGAAGATGACGGCGCCGCGTTTCATCGGGCCTCCGTGAGGACGGCGGGCTGCCGCCGCAGGAAGAACTGCCGCACGCCCAGCAGCACCAGTCCGCTGCCCGTGAGCGCGAGCGCCTTGGCCAGCAGCGTGATGTGCAGGTCGTAGTAGTAGTACGCGCCGAACGTCAGCAGGAACGCCACCGCCAGCCCCAGCATCACGCGGCTGCGGCGGTGGAAGCCGAGCGTCAGCATCTGCACCGCCACCAGCACGCCCGGCGTGTTCAGCGTCATCACCGTGAGCAGCACGAGCGCGCCGGCCGCGGGAATCCAGACGCGCTGCTCCTGGGCCAGCCCCAGCTCGCGCAGCACCTGCCAGCCCGTCCACGCCAGGAGGAGCGCCAGCGCGATGGACAGGTACGCGCTCGGCACGAACCCACTCTCGAAGCGGAAGACGTAGTGGAAGCCCTCCTGCGAGTTCTCGAAGCTGCGGAACAGCAGCCACCCGGGCACGGCGCAAGCGAGCGCGAAGGCGATGGGCCCCACGCGAGCGCCCAGCTTCCCGCGCCGCAGCACCGGTTCGAAGAGCAGGGTGCCGGAGAGCGCGGCGGCGCCCATGAGCATCCACACGTCCACGCCCGAGCCCCCCACTGCATCGAGCGCGAACACGCCCACGGACACGCAGAGGCCCACCGTCGCCAGGAAGTAGAGGATGAGGTCCGGGTACACGGCGAGCAGCGCGACAGACGCCACCGCCCCCGCGAACGCGATGGTGAGGGTGCCCTGGTCCAGCTGCGCCAGCCCCACGAGGAACGCGCCCACGCCCGCCATGCACAGGGCCAGGGCGAGCTGCTCCAGGAAGGGGCCCTGGGCGGTCCGGCGCAGCAGCACCGCCGCCACCGTGATCAGGAGGCCCATGCCGGTGAGCGCCACCTCCTCCTTCCAGAGGCCCACGCAGGCGAAGAAGCTGAGCATGAAGGCGGCGGCCAGCCACGCGCCACCGCCGGCCAGCGCCTTCACGAACCAGGGTGAGGCACCCAGCGTCTTCTGGCGGATCTCCAGGGCGGTGCGGGCTCGCGCGTCCACCCCCGCGTCCACGTGGCCCTCGGTCTTGAGCCCCGCCAGCACGTCTTGAATCGTCGGTCGCAGGGCCATGATCAGGTCTCCTCCGAAA
Organism: Corallococcus sp. AB030; assembly: GCF_003668965.1. Taxonomy (NCBI): domain Bacteria; kingdom Pseudomonadati; phylum Myxococcota; class Myxococcia; order Myxococcales; family Myxococcaceae; genus Corallococcus; species Corallococcus sp. AB030. The sequence continues at coordinate 3,211 of NZ_RAWQ01000135.1, read as the reverse complement.
CGCCGGTGGCCTGCGACTCGTGGCGCAGCCAGTACACCGCCAGGCCCACCTCGCCGATGATCACCAGGGGCAGGATGAAGAGGGTGAACTCGTCGGCGCGCGTCACCTCCAGGAGGAAGTAGCCCACTGCCGTCGTGACGAGCGTGATGAGGCTCAGCGCGCCCATGGTGAGCAGGAACAGCTCTCCGTGCAGGTGCCGGTGCAGGGCGTAGATGGCGACCAGCGCTCCCAGCACCAGCGGCAGGGACAAGCCGGCCTCGAGCGACCGGTCGTGCCTGCTCACGATGAACAGGATGCCCAGGGTCACCAGCGGCAGCAGCGTCATGATGGACAGCACACGAGGCATCCACCGCCCCTGGAGCCAGGAGACCTTCTGGTTGGCGAAGTGCTCGTAGGTCGCCCAGGCGAACCCGTTGAGCAGCCCCAGCACCAGCGCGAGTCTTGCCTCGTAGGAGCCGAAGCGCGTCATGCGCTGGCCCCAGAAGAGGATGACGCCCGTGTTGACCAGCACGAGCTGGAGCATCCACAGCGGCGTGAAGCGCGCCAGCGCCACCCACGGCAGGATGAGCAGGCCCCAGCCGATGAACAGCTCATACGGATCCGCGCCCGTCTGGTACGTCTGCCCGTACACGGCGAGCAGCGGGCCCACCAGCACCGCGGCCGCGAGCAGCGCGAACTGGCCCGCGGGCCTGTCGCCCAGCCGCCAGGCGCCCACCGCCGCCCCGGCCATGCCCAGGCAGATGAGGCCCAGCTTCGAGAAGCGCCCCAGCTCCGCCCAGTTGAAGGCGAAGAAGTACACCACGCCCGCCAGCACCAGCAGCGAGCCCAGGGCCATCAACGTCGTGGACAGGAACGCACGCCACGCGGGCCGCGACGGCGAGGCGACCGCCAGGTGCAGCGCGCGCCCGTACGCGTCCGGTCTCAGGATTCCGGCGTCCGCCAGCGCGTGCAGCCGCTCCGGCGTCGCCTCAAGGTCGAGGAAGTCTTTCGGCACGGCCGGGGACTGTACTGCCTGTCGTGAGGGCCGGGGAATGTCCCGGCCCTCCGCGCCCGGAAAGGCACCTACGGGGTGACGTCGGTGATCTTGTACGTGAAGGTTTTCGGGACCTCCCACTTCCAGATGCCATCTCCCCGGGCCCCCATGAGCACGAGGAAGTACCGGCCGGTGGTGGGCGCGGTGAAGGTGGCGCCCTTGTCGTCGCTGACCAGCTTCGGCCACCGCTGCGTGTCCTGCGCGTTCACCACCGTGGTCCCGACATGGAAGGGCGGGGTGCCCCACGCGCTGACCGTCAGCAACTGGTAGGCATGGCCCTCCATCAGGTCCACGGCCAGCACGTCCACGTCCGAGCTGTAGTTGAAATGGACGCTCAGCTGGGCGGGGACCGTCACGACGGTGGCCTCGGACGGGATGTCCCCGTGGTCATCCACGCCCACGTCCTGGACGGTGCACGTGTAGGGCACGGAGTGGGCCCCGTAGTCCCCGCTCGCGCGGACGCGCAGGTCGATGGCGCCACCCCCCGTGCTCTTCACGGCCAGGAAGCGGATGCCCAGGCTCTGGAACCACGCCGCGCGGTCCGCGCTCAGGGAGGTCCCCTCCGGGAGGATCAGCTCGAAGGCCGGCGCGACGCTGTCCGTTGGCCCCGTGCACCCCGCCGCCAGGGTGTGGTTGGCGGGAATACCGAGCCGCCATTGGTCCACGTCTTCGGCATGCTCCAGGAACCCGTTGAACGCCCCCTGCTTGTCGGTGACGGGCTGGACGACCGCCTGGTCCCAGGTGTCACCCGCGTCATCCCGGGTCTCCCGGAGCTCGTAGGTGAAGGCACCCGCGGACGGCTCCTCCGAACCGGACTGGATGTCCAGCACCACGTCCCCGGCGGTGGCCTGCTTCCAGAAGAAGGTGAGGTGCTGCACCGTCCCGGAGGACCAGGGCGCCCCGATGGGCTCCATCGTCGCCCCGTCGCGCAGCTGCGCCTTGCAGCCCAGCATGCCGAGGGGCGTGCAGTCGAACCGGTAGAGGCGGTCGGCCCGGAGGGTGAACCGCAGCTGGCCCGGCTCCGTCTTGCTGACGGTCCCTTCGCCCTGGAAGACCTGCGGTTCCTCCGTGGGCGACGCATCCCCGTATTGCTTGCTGCTGCACGCCCCCAGCGCCAACACCCCGCCCAGCAGCGCCACGCGCTTGAAAGACTTCCATTCCCGATTCATGTGGATGCCCCTCTTCCCCCAAAGCGCTCGCGCGGCCCGAGCGGCTGGCGCTCAGTATCGCACGCCAGGCCGCCGCGCTGGCGGGTGATTGTCATTCATTGCCGAGGAAGGCCTTCAGCTCGGGGAGCACGCGCTCGGGATGCTCCAGCTGCGGACTGTGTCCGCAGGCCACGCGCACCACCCGGGCCTGGGGAAGCCCGCGCGCGGCCTCATCCGCCAGTGTGACGGGCAGCGTCTCATCTCGCTCGCCCCAGATGAGCAGCACGGGGACCTTCACTTCGCCCAGCCGCTCGCGGCGGTGGAACAGCGGACCCGTCAGCGGCACCAGCGCGTTGAAGGCCTGCGCGGCTTCGGGCCTCCCGCCGGGCACGCTCAACAGCTCGTAGCCCAGCTGACCCAGCTTCTCTCCCAGCGGCGTGGGAGGTGGCGGCAGCATCCGCGCCATCGCCCAGGGGCCCAGGTTGCGCGCCAGCCGCTCCGGCCCCGCGCGGAAGAACAGGCGCGAGGCGCGAGGCATCTCAGGACCCAGCCCCATCGCGTCCACCAGCACCAGCCGCTCCACCGGCACCGTGCCGCGCAGCGTGAGCTCCAGCGCCACCAGTCCGCCCAGCGAGTGGCCGACCACCGACACCGGCCCCGGCGCCAACATCCCCAGCGCCTCCTCCACGGGCGCCGTGAAGAAGCGCACCGCGTCCTCCGCGGTCTTCACGTGCACGTCCGCCGGGGTGGACTGACCGAAACCGGGCAGGTCCAGGGCCAGCACCCGGTGGTGCCGGGCCAGCACCGTCAGATACGGGAACCAGTGGGTCGCCGCGTTCCCACGTCCATGGAGGAAGACGACCGTGGAGCGGGCGCCCTCCGGAGGCCCTCCTTCGAGGATCCGCACCGCGCCACCCCCGGGTAGCCAGTGCACCTGGGGCACCACGGCCGGGGCCAATTGGGCCAGGAGCCCCGTCTCCACCGGGCCCACGGGAGGCGTGGCGCCCGGGGCCCCGGGGCGGCCGGCGGC
>NZ_RAWQ01000134.1:0-29495 GCF_003668965.1 Corallococcus sp. AB030 | reverse complement strand
CCCGCGCGCCGGCCCGAGCTCGATGACGCGCCGCCGCTGCTGGGCTCCTGGCGCAACATCTACATCCTGGTGCTGGGCGCCTTCGTGCTGTTCGTCGCCGTGTTCTGGGGCCTCACCGAGGCGTACGCGTGACGGGGCTCGACTGGCTGGTCCTGGGCGGGACGATTGCGTTCATCGTGGTGTGGGGCCTCTGGAAGTCCCGGGGGCAGGCCACCAGCGACGAGTACATGCGTGGAGGCCGTGAGCTGCGGTGGCCCACCATTGGACTGGCCGTCATGGCCACGCAGGCAAGCGCCGTCACCTTCCTCTCCGTCCCCGGGCAGGCCTACGAGGACGGGATGCGCTTCGTGCAGTTCTACTTCGGCCTGCCGATCGCGATGGTCATCATCAGCGCGGTCTTCGTGCCCATCTACTACCGGCTGAACGTCATCACCGCGTACGAGTACCTGGAGTCGCGATTCGACCTGAAGACGCGGCTCTTGGGCGCCTTCCTCTTCCTCATCCAGCGCGGGCTGGCCGCGGGCATCACCCTCTACGCGCCGTCCATCATCCTCTCCACCATCCTCGGTTGGCCGTTGGAGCCCACGGTCATCGTCATGGGTGCGCTCGTCATCCTCTACACGGTGACGGGAGGCTCCAGGGCGGTGAGCCAGACGCAGAAGCAGCAGATGGTGGTGATGATGGGCGGCATGGTGGTGGCCGCCGCGGTCATCCTCTGGCGCCTGCCGGAGCACGTGTCGTTCGGCAAGGCGGTGGACGTCGCCGGCGCGTTCGGCCGGATGAACGTGGTGAGCTTCGACTTCGACATGCAGGACCGCTACAACTTCTGGTCCGGCATCACGGGAGGTCTGTTCCTGTCGCTGTCGTACTTCGGCACGGACCAGTCCCAGGTGGGCCGCTACCTGACGGGCCGCTCCATCTCCGAGAGCCGGCTGGGGCTGCTCTTCAACGGCGTGCTGAAGATCCCGATGCAGTTCTTCATCCTCTTCGTCGGGATTCTCGTCTTCGTCTTCTACCAGTTCAGCACGCCGCCGCTGCTCTTCAACGACGCGCTGCGCACCCGCGTGCAGGGCACGGCGCAGGCGGCCGAGTACGCCGACCTGGAAGCGAAGTGGGAGCAGGTCCAGTCCAGCAAGCGCGCGGAGGTGGAGCGCTACCTGTCGGCCGTCGAGTCGGGCGACGTGGCGGCCGGCGAGGCGTCACGGGCGCTGCTCCAGGGCGCACAGCGGCAGGCGAGCGAGGTCCGCAAGGAGGCCAAGGCCATGGTGGCGCGCGCGCTTCCGGGCGCGGAGACAAAGGACTCGGACTACATCTTCATCGCCTTCGTGAAGCGCTGGTTGCCCAGCGGGCTGTTCGGGTTGCTCATCGCCGTCATCCTGTCCGCGGCCATGAGCTCCATCTCCAGCGAGCTGGTGGCGTTGGGGACCACCACGACGGTGGACTTCTACCGGCGGGTGTTCCGGCCCGACGCCTCGGACCGGCATGTCCTGGTGGCGTCCAAGCTGTTCACCGTGTTCTGGGGGCTGGTCGCGGTGGCCTTCGCGACCTTCGCTTCGCTGCTGGACAACCTCATCCAGGCCATCAACATCCTGGGCTCCATCTTCTACGGCACGGTGCTGGGCCTCTTCCTGGTGGCCTTCTTCGTGAAGCACGTGCGCGGCCATGCCGTGTTCGCGGCGGCTGTCATCTCCCAGGCGACGGTGATTGCCCTCTTCTTCCTCTCCGACGTGGGCTACCTCTGGTTCAACGTCATCGGCTGTGCGCTGGTGGTGGTGCTGAGCCTGGTGATGCAGGGCGTCCTGCCGCGCGGTGAGACGCCGGCCCCGGCGACGGGGGCCTGAGGCTGGAGCTGGGCCTGGTCGCCGAGCCATGCCCGACCCGAACTCCCGGCGGAGGACCTCGCAGGCGAGAAGTTCTCCGAAGGCGACGAAGGGGAGGGCACCGGGGGCGGTGCTTCCGCGGCGGTCACCCAGTGCAAGCGCGCGTGCAACAGCAACTGCAAGGGCGCCACGAACAAGTCGAAGTGTGTGGGCGAGTGCCGCCGTGCCTGCGACTGAGTGCTACGGAATGCGCCCCCTTCGTTGAGGGCTGACCGGGACGTGGATACACGGGGGTTGAAGGAGGCGAAGCGGACCTTGCCGCCCTCATGGGGCTGCCCCATGCATTCACGAGGAATGGGGGAGCGCCGAACCGACCTCAGGCGCACCTCCCGAGGTCGTTCGAGAATCATGGGCGCGGGTTCAGGGCTTGACGCTCCACGTGTTGTCGTCTTGCAGTGTCGCAGTGAGTGAGTAGACATTGGCCGGGTAGACGACCGGAGCCGTCTGGGTGACGGTCTGGATGTCCAGCACCGTCCCCACTTTCTGGTCAACCCCGGCCGCAACCCAATACGAGGGCGTGGGCGTAAAGACATGCTTGAGGTTGGTGCCGGCCTGGGTCGCGTACGTCCCGGCATCCCCCATTCCGATGCCCACCGAGAACTGGGAGTTGGGGACGTCAGACTGATCGTAGATGGTCAAGGTCCCGAGGGCGCCGCCGGTCTTCGCCGGAGTCAGGTTCGGGCCAGGCGTCACCGAAAACTGGGTCGTGTCCCCGACTGAGGGATCCGCATCGATTGACATCCCTGCCACGAACGACGCGCCGGGCTGCAGGACACCCGTCTGTCCCCAGAGGAAGGTGTAGTTGATCGTCCACTTGAAGGTGATCTGTGCTTTCGGCACGATCATGTACGGGCTGGCGAGCCACGCCAGCGAGAAGATGTCGTTCGTCTGCTCCGGAAACGTCTGATACACATAGAAAATCCACGGCTCGGCGGATTGATTCACCATGGTGAGGGTGTAGGTCGTGCCGTCGGCGGCCGAATTCACAGCCCCCGCCTCGAAGCCATAGGGATTGTCTCTTCCACGCGCCTGTGTATCCACCTTGGCAACGTAAGCGCTCTCATCTTGCGGGAGCGTCATCTCGGGCGACACGTCCATGGCAAACATCATGGGTTTCTCTCCGGTGGGGTGACTGCTGTTGGTGGGTGTGTCTGAACAGGATGTTCAAGGGGGTTGAGCGTGGGCTCGGGCGTCCCCTTGAGCACGCGTCGTGCCAGCCCACGTTGACGCGGTGACGGCAGTGACAGCCGTGGCGGTGGTCGCGCTGTCGCGTGCACGCGCCTGTCCTGGACATGTCCGGACATGTCCGGACGCGGACGGCTTCAGTCTCGTCAGGGGGCGTGTCGCGGAAGCGGGGCGGGCGCGCAGACGCGGAGGCCGATGCGGATGTCCCTCGACCAGGGCTCGTTGGGCATGCGCGAATTGGAGCGGTTGGAGATCCGGTCGTAGTACCAGGACCCGCCGCGGGCCACCGCCTCTCCGGGCTCGCGGACCGACCGCACCCATTCGATGACGTTGCCGGCCAGGTCCATCACCCCGAAGGGGCTGGCGGAAGCAGGGTGGGCCCCCACCTCGTCTGGACCGAAGCCCAGCGGTTGCCGGCCATAGGTCTCATCGAAGTTCGCGTCGTCCGGCGCGAGCAGGTCGCCCATGGGAAACAGGCGGGCGTCCGCGCCACGCGCCGCGCGCTCCCACTCGTATTCGGAACACAGCCGGGCTCCCGGAACGCGCCCGGAGCGGTCCAGCCATGCGAGGTACGCCCGTGCGTCCTCCAGCGAGATGGCCGAGATGGGAAAGCGCAACCAGTCCTGCACGGCCCTGTGGGCGCGGCCCGGGTAACGGATGGGCTCGCCGCTGCTCGCGAAGAGGGGGTGCTGCGTGGGCTGCAGCATGAGCCGCCAGCCCGCCTTCTCCCGGGTGAGCGCCAGCGCGCCGGCCGTGGAACGCACGCCGGGCGTCCGTCGCCTCCGCTGGTCCGGTGTCAGCGCCTCAAGGAACGCGAGCCACTCGGCGAACGTCACCTCATGGCGGGCGATGAGGTACCCCCCGGTCGTCACCTGCCGGAGCGGGGGCGCCTGGAGGAACTCGCGCCGCAGGGCCTCGTCGTCGCTGCTTCCGAAGAGGAAACGGCCCGGCGGGACGTAGACGAAGCCCTCCGGGACGTCGGCCGCCCGCGGCAGGGGGATGCGCGCCCGCAGGTCCTCTCCCGAGGAGAGCACCACCGGCAGGACCGCGCGCGTCAGGCCCGGCGCCTGGAAGGTGAGGACATAGGACCCCGGGCCCGTGGCGAGGGCGTGCGACGCGATGGGCGTCGGGCCCAGGGAGATGCCTTCGGACAGCCTGGGCGCTCCGGGCACGCCCGTGTCGTGCTGGAGCAGCACCTCCGCGCCCGGTGGCTCCGTGGCGAGGTCCAGGACCGGCGGTGCGAGGAGCTGGCGTTGGCCGGTGCCGTCGTCATCGAGGCTCGCCAGCCTGCGCAGGGCTTCGCGCCGCTGTCCGGGACGGAAGAACCACTCCGCCAGCTCCATGCGCCGGATCAGGACCTCCGCGAGCAGTCCGCGGGCCTCCCGCCGCGAGCCGTCCAGCAGCAGGGCGGTGTCGAGCGCCTGCGTGGCGCGCTGGTAGGCCTCGTCCGCGCGGCCATCGCTCGTTCGCGCCTCGGCCCAGGTCTCCTCCGGCGGCCCTCCCTCTGCCACGGCCGGAGCTCCGGTGAGGGCGCGCTCCCCTCGCGCGTCCCATGTCTGGAAGGCGTCCGCGCGCGAGGCCTTCGCCGCGGAGTGGTGGGCCCGGGCTTCGGTGATGGACGCCCGGGCTTCATCCAGGTGCTCCTGCACGGTGCGCTCCAGCGCGTGGCGGCCCTTGAGCCAGGCCGTCCCCCCCGCCACCATCGCGGTGAGGGGCAGGGCCAGCGCCAGCCCCAGGCGCCGCGCGAAGGTGCGCCGGAGCGCCCGCCGCGAGGCCTTGAGGAATGCAGCTTCCCGCCGCGTCAGCGCGAGGTTGCCGGCCGCGGTCACCGCGTCGAGCTCACGCCGGCTCCACAGCGCCGAGGCGGGGCGGTCCGCGCGCTCCCAGCCGGCCGCGGCGAGCCTCACCCGTTCGAGCAGCTGCCGCTCCTGGTGGGCCGCTTCAAGCCATCCGCGCAGGGTGGACCAGCCCGCGAGCAGGGCTTCGTGCGCCACCTCGTGGACGTGCGCCTCGCCTTCCTGCCGGACCACGACGAGCCGCGCCCGGACCAGGGCCTCCAGCGCGATGCGATTCGCGGAGGTCTCCGCACCGAGCTCCCCGGTGGTCCGCCGGACCCGGGCGCCTTCCGGGCTGATGAGTCGCAAGAGCAGGCCGCGAGCCGCCAGGCGCGCATCGGGGGCCAGCGCCGCCAGCGCTCCGTCCGCGTGACGTCCCAGGGCCCCGGCCACGCCCCCGAGCGCCTCCAGCGACGCCTCCCGGATGTGCTGTGTCACCCGGTCGCGGGCATCCCACAGTTCGGCGAGCGTGAACTGGAGGATGGGCAGTCCTCCCGGGGCGTGGGCGGAGGACGCCACGAGCGTGTCCACCAGGGCCTCCGTCTCGAACGCGACGCCCGTCACGCGCGCCGGACCGACCACGGCCTCGCGCGTTCCTTCCGGGCCCAGCGGCTTGACGAGGAAGAGGGCGCGCGCCACTTCATCCTCCAGCCCCGGCAGCGCCGCCAGACGCGTGAAGTAGTCCCCTCGCACCGTGGCCAGCGTGCGCACCCCCCGGGCCAGGATGGCCAGGTGCCCGAGCACCTGCGTGAAGGCGGACGCCTCGTCCGGCTCGCTCTGGGTGAACAGCTCCTCGAGCTGATCGATGAACAGCAGGGTGCCCCGCATGGGCCCGGCGGCGCGCAGGGTCCGTGCCATCGCCGCGGGCTCACGCCGCACCTGGGCGGCCAGGGTCTCCTCGGACAGGCCGAGCCGGCTCGCCACCGCGGCGACCAACGCCGTGAGGGGCCGGCGCCCGGGCATGAGCGACAGCACGGTGTAGGCACAGCCGTCCTCGAGCCCCGCTTGCGTGACGAGCGGCGCCACTCCCGCCCGGCACAACGAGGACTTGCCCACGCCCGAGTCCCCCGCGACGAGCACCAGCGCCTGGGCGCGAAGCCGCTCATGGATGGCGCGGACCTCCGCGCCGCGTCCGAAGAAGAACCCCCGGTGCTCCGCCTCGAAGGCCTGGAGCCCGCGATAGGGATTGCCAGGGGGGACCGGCACCGGGGCGCCGTCCTCCTTCAGGCTTTCGAGCTCTGTGCACAGTGTGTCGGCGGAGGCGAAGCGCCGTGCCGGATCGTATTCCAGACACCGGAGGATGATGGCGCGCAGGCGGACGCCGAGCCCGCTCTCGGAGGGCTCCGGCTCCGGGTTGGGTGCGCGCGCTTCGGGGGCCCTGGGTTCGTCCACCGATCCGCTCGCGGTGAGCTCGTCGAAGGGGCGTTGGCCCGCCAGCAGCTCATGAAGCACCATGCCCAGGCCATAGACGTCTCCCCGCGGGCCGGGCGGTTCGCCACGCAAAGCCTCCGGCGCCATGTACCCGCGCGTGCCTGCGATTGGGACGGTGAGCCGGGCCGCGGGCGCGGCGTCCTCCGGAGCCGCCGTCCAGGAGAGGGCGAGCCCGAAGTCGACGAGCTTCACCTCGCCATCTGGAAGCACCATGACGTTGTCTGGTTTGACGTCGCGGTGGAGCACCTGCGCGCGGTGCGCGGCGGCCAGTCCCCGTCCCAGTCCCAGCGCGATGGCCAGGACCCGCTCCGGGGGGAGCGGCGTGGACAGGCTCCCCAGGGAGTCACCGGGGAGGAACTCCTGCACCAGATAGGGGTGGGAGCCCACTTCCGAGACCCGGTACACCGTCACCACGTTCGGATGGCGGAGGCGGGCGAGCGCCCGGGCCTCGGCGAAGAGCCGGTCGCGCTGGCCCGGGCCGGACCGCTCCGCGCCGATGAACTTGATGGCGACCCTCCGCTGGAGTGCCGTGTCTTCAGCCAGGTAGACGCGGCCCATTCCCCCCTGGCCCAGCAGGCGGATGAGGCGGTACTCGTCGAACGCAGGGGGAGGCTCCCAGCCCTCCGGGCCGGAGGCGCTCAAGGCATCTGAGGAAACGCGCAGTTCCCACCCTCACAGGTCTTGGGCCCGAGGGGATCCCCGCCGCACGAGGGACAGCGGGTGCGGAGCCCGCCCCCCGACCCATCGTCCGTGACGCAGTACTCGTTCTTCCAGGTCTGGGTCAGCAACAGGAAGGGCACGCCCCCATCGAAGTACTCCTTCAAGGGGGTCCCCGCCTTGCCGGGCTGCTGGCAGTCGTAGCTCGCCTTCAGGTGCGCTCCTGGCGCCCCGTGGATGCTCGAGAGGGGGGCGGGGGCGTAACGCGGCCGCAGACAACTTCCCCCGCCTGGCATCACCCCGAAGGGCAGGGCGCCTTGCTCGTTCCAGGCGGCCTCGAAGAGCAGCGGCGGGAGCCCTCCGCCGTCGAGGGTGTCCTGGGTCTGGATGCCATGGCCGTCGACGAAGTCGACGTAGGTGCCCTGGCACGTGAAGGGCTCGCCGTCACCGTTGTAGTCGGCGCGCGCGGCCCGCACACACGCCTGGAACAGCCGCGCGAGCGGGGGGCCTCCCTCCCACTCCTGATCCGGGAGGTAGCCCCAGTGCGCGCAGACGCCGACCGCGCCCGTCGTGCAGCTCGCCGTGAAACAGGGCGCGTCGCCGCCTCCGTCGTTGAAGCCTCCATCCGGCATCCAGCAGCCGGGGATGATCACGGCCTTCCCTTGATAGAAGTCGCCCGCGTCCGGTGAGCATTCATTGGGGTTCTGCGTGCGATAGCCCTTGCCGGCGCAGACGTTGCGGTTCAGGGCGACATCGGTCACGGTATAAAACTTGAGCCTGGCGCCCGCGTCTTGAAGGACCGCGGGCAGGCACGGGTCCACGGGCGGGACCTCGGTGATTCGATAGGGCCGCTCATCGCTGCCCGTCCAGATGCCGACGACACCGTCGAACCGTCTCCGGAAGAAGACGCTGCCGCCATCGACTCCAGTCCAGCCGGTAGGGCTGGGCGCCTGGGGGTTGACGTGATCCGGTTGGAGGGGCGTGGCCGGGCGGGAGGCCTGGGCCCGCGGCCCGGAGGCGATGGGCACGGCACAGTCCTGGCCGCTCAGCGCCGCCATCAAGGCCATCATCGACAGGGGAAGCAGAGAACGCATGGGACCCTCTGGGAAGTCTCAACCGGGACGCGGCAGGGGGACGCGGTAGTGGTCCAGCTCGAGCCCGAAGTCCTCGATCCACCGATACACCTGCTGCCGCGAGCACCCGAGGTGCCGGGCGACCTCCGCGACCTTTCCCTGGTGCGCGCGCAGGTGGGTCTCCAACTCCTGGGGGGTGGCTTCGACGGCGCGCGCCGGACGCGGAGCAGGAGGCTGGGAGGACCCCTCCTCCGCTGACGTCGGCGCGGGAGTCCTGGCCGTCAGCATCCGTCGCTCCGCCTTCAGCTCGTGCTCCACCTGCATCCCCAGTTTCAGCGGTCCTCCGTCCGAAGCGATGACCGCGATGGAGAGCACGTTGAGCAGGCCCCGCACGTTGAGCGGCCAGTCATGCAGGAGCAGTGCCTCGGCGAGGCCCACGTCGATGGGCCGGGCTTCGGCCTTCATGCGGCCGAGGAGGTGGCGCGCGAGCGGCGCGATGTCCTCGCGGCGCTCGCGCAAGGGGGGCATCACGAGGCGCCACTGGACGAGCCTCGCGTAGAGGTCCGCGCGGAAGGCGGCCTCGTTCACCTGGGAGACGAGGTCCCGGTGGGTGGCCGCGAGCACCCGCACGTCGATGGGGAGCTCCTGCGTTCCTCCCAGGGCGCGGACCTGCCGAGTCTCCAGCACGCGGAGCAGCTTGACCTGGAGCATGGGAGGCATCTCCCCCAGCTCGTCCAGGAACAGCGTGCCTCCATGCGCCTCGCGCAGAAGCCCGTCCCGGGAGGCCGCCGCGCCAGTGAACGCGCCGCGCACATGCCCGAACAGCTCGCTGTCCAGCACGCTCTCCGCGACGCCACCGCAGTTGAGCGCGATGAAGGGCCCCGCGCGGCCGCTCAGTTCGTGCAGCGCGCGCGCCACGACCTCCTTGCCCGTCCCGGTTTCGCCCAGGATGAGCACCGACTGCTCATACCGCGCCGCCCGCTCCAGGTCGCGGTGGAGCCGCGTCAGCGCCGCGCTCCTGCCCACCAGTCCGTCGATACGCTGTTCGTCATTCGGGGCCTCGGAGGCCTCGGCGAAGACAAACAGCGTGTCCCCCATTCGAAGGACGTCCCCCCACGCGAGGGGGGCGCGTCCCGTGAGCTGTCGTCCATTGAGACGGGTGCCATTGTGGCTTCCCAGGTCTTCGACGAACCAGCTCCCCTCGACGCGTTCGATGCGCGCATGGCCACGGGAGAGCCGGGCGTCGTCCAGGGCGACCCGGGAGAAGAGTGGTGCGCCACGCCCCAGGAGCGTCGAGCCGTTTGCAAGCCCATGCCGCTCATCCCCGATGAACGCGTTCCGCGTATAGGCAAGGACGAGCGCCGCCGCTCCAGTTCCGCCTTCAGCAGAGGGCGCGTGCTCGGTGCTGAGGGTGTCGTCGGTCATCTTGGCCGCCACCCATCATATTGCAAGGAGAAGGAATCCGGGAAAACCTGCGCATGCTGTATTCTCCCGTCGGAAAAATCGGGTCCAGTACTACGCGTGCGTCAGCGAACGCGTCAGTGCATGCACGCGACTGAGAGGGAGCTGCCCATGTTGGGTTCATCTCGCTCCGTATTCTTTGGCGCCACTGCCGCGCGGACCGGACACTTCGAGGGAACGGGGCCGCTCGTGGTCAAGCGATCCCGCTGGACGGCCATCCGCTGGAGCGTCTCGTGCGGCTCCGAGGCGACCTCCTCGCCAAGGGTTGTCGACGACGACGTCTACGTGGGAACGCGGCGCGGTGGGGTGGTTGCCGTCGACGCGCGCACGGGAGCTGAGCGAAGGCCGGTGAAGGCCGGTGCGATGGCGGAGCGCCCGCGTTCGAAGGCAGCACGGTCTATGCCCTGTCCGGCCTGGGGAAGCGACTTCGCGCGCTCGACCTCGCCTGCGGCAAGGAGCGCGGGTCCCATGAGGCGGGCGCTCCCCACGGCGCGCCGCCCTCCTCATGGGACCCACTGGATTCCCGGGTGAGGGATTGACTCCCGGTGCCTGCGCCAGAGGCAGGTTTTGAGAGGGGATGACGTGTCAGCCATTCGTTTTGACGTGTCGGTTATTGCCAGAATGGCGTCGCCCCTGCGTATGACTACCGATGCAATCGCAGCAGGTAGTCTGATTGCGGCCAACCTGGAGTCTCGACGAACCGGTGCGGTACTGTGGTTGGGTTTCCGCCAGGGGGCAGCACCGCGGAAGCATTGACTCGAGTGAAGCACGCGAATGTCAGGGGGATGTTGCTTCATGTCAGGCGTGAAGGCGCAAACCACTCGGGAAGCGGTGCATGCCCCGTCCACATCGTCCGTGGGCCCTCGCTTCGATTCGCGGCAGGACCTGGAGTCCGAGCGGGCGAAGGTGCGGGACATCCTCGCCACCGGGCAGACCCTGGCGCCCGCCACGCGCCACTCGATGGAGGCCGCCTTCGGCGCGGGCTTTGGCGACGTGCGCGTGCACACCTCACCCGAGGCGGGGGCCGCGGCGCGGGCGCTCGGTGCACGGGCCTTCGCGGTGGGGACGGACATCGTCTTCGGCGCGGGGAACTACCTCCCCGGTGTTCCTGCGGGAGAGCGCCTCATCGCGCATGAGCTGGCGCATGTGGTGCAGCAGCGCTCGGCCGGCGTGAGCGGGCTGGCGGCCTTTCCGGAGTCCGTGTCCACGCCCACGCACCCGGCCGAGGTGGAGGCGGAGCGGGCCGCCTCGCTCGCGGTGCGCGGCATGCCGGTTCCCCGGCTCACGCCCAGCGCCGGCGCGGTGATGCGCGACGTGAGCATGAACCTGGACGCCGGGCCGGAAGCGGACGTCGTGCCCGTGCGTCCCACTGCGCGCACCAACAGGCAGATGGTGGCGGAGGGGCGGGAAGCCGTCTCCAATGCGCTGGACCCGACGCAGCGCCATCTGGTGGCGGACCTGACGCACCTCATCGTCTCCGGGCAGGACATCCTCTGGCTCGATGCGAACGGGAAGCGCAAGGGCACGTTCGCCATGCGACCGGACGCGGTCATCTGGGCGACGGGGTACTACCTGGCCATGGAGTCGGCGCTGGTGCGCCTGGTCGAGCAGAAGAACGAGCGTTGGTGGGCGCCCTGGTCCTTCGAGAAGGACGAGACGGCCTTCCTGACCCACTGGCTCCAACCGGCGGAGGCGAAGCGCTTCCAGGCGGAGGTCGCCTCGGTGGGGTCGTTGGTGGCGCTGGTGGGCATTCCCGAGACGAAGCCCGCGGACGACTCGAGTGCGGGGGATGCCGCGAACGCCGAGCGGCTCGTCGCGAAGGTGCGCGAGCGCATCGCCCGGAGCGTCGCCACGAAGGAGGGGGACGAGGGGACTTCCACTCCTGGCGGAGAGGGGAAGGGCGTTCCGGATCGGTTGGTGGTGTGGTCCGACGAGCGTGGCCCCTTCCTCAACGTCTGGGCGGACGGGGTCTGCAAGGTCCTGCCCCTGTCGGACGGCGAGACGGAGGAGGCGCTCCAGTCGCGCGTGGAAGAGGCCACCGAGGAGCTGCGCGAGTCCCGCGACGCGGCCAACAGCACGCAGGTCGCGAAGGGGGCGAAGCAGACGGGATTCACGGGCAAGGACGGCCAGTTCGTGGGCGGCGCATTGCCCGCGGACGTGCCTCGGCTGGCGGGCGCCCGGAATGTCGCCAACACGCTGCCGTACCCCTCGAAGGTCGTCAATTACGGCCAGGAGATCACCGTCACCGGCTCGAGCAGTCGCTTCGAGATGACGCTGGATTACGCGTCCGCGGGCTCGACGACCCTGGACCAGGTGGGCGCGCGGATGCAGCCCATCACGTACTTCTGGGACATCTTCGACGTCACGGACATGCAGCCCGAGAGCCGGGGCGACATGCGGAACGCGGCCTTGAGTTCCGACAACCAGCTGTCGCGCACGGACTCCATCGCTCGCGACTTCGGGCGGAAGATGGAGGACATCGCGGAGGACACGGCGGCGGACGTGGACGACGCCACGTCCGGTTCGGCGCTGTCCGTGGTGGCCACCTGGCCCGCGCGCTCCGCGTGGTTGGGAGTGGTGGGGCTGAGCAACGTGGTGCGCTTCGGGAAGGCGAGCATCAGCAGCTACATCGACCTGGTCACCACGCCTCGGAGCGAGCAGGGCGTGGGGTGGGACCGCGAGGGCGAGTTCCTGGTCCGCTGCGTCGCTTCGCCCCAGTTCGACGACGACTCGCCCGTCCGTCGCGCCTCCAGCGTGGCCGCGGTCGTCGTCAAGGTGATGGACGTGAACCGGCGCGCGACGCAGGTGAACGACCAGAACCTCGCGAAGATCCGGCGACTGGAGGCGCTGCGCGACCAGGCCACGGGGGAGGAGCGCGACGGGCTCGACGCCCAGATCGTGGCCCTGCGACGGGTGGAGACCGCCAGCGTGGCGGAGCTGGGCGGCGATGCGCGCACGGCGCTCGAGGAGCGCATCGCGGTGGCGAACCAGCTCGCCGCGGATCGCAAGGGGAGCGTCGCCAGGGACTCGCGGACACCGGCGTCGCGATTACTGGATGCGCAGCTCGAGCTGCAGGGCATCCCGCTGGAGGAGTACCAGCAGCAACTCGCCCAGCAGAAGGAGCAGGTGGGCCAGCGGCTCCAGCTCATCGGCAAGGTGGGCGCGCGCATCCCGGGGGCCAACTTCCGGCCGGCCGTGACGCTGGTCTCCGAGGAGAACGGTCAGGCCCACGAACTCGTCATGATGCTGGGCGAGGCGGAGGGCTCGCGCGAGGGAGCGCGTCACTACCTGCTGGCGGACGTCACGGCGCCCTCTCCGAAGGACCGCTACGTCTTCGAGGGGCGCAGCAGTCAGGCGGGGACGAAGGGCCATGCGGAGGCGGTGCGCAAGGCGTTCGTCGACTTCCGGGAGAACAACGGCTACGGGCGCGGCACGCTGGCCCTCCGGTTGCCGAAAGCGCTGGAGGACGCGGCGGGCGGCCCCTTGGGGCTGGAGCCTCGCATGCGCAGCGCCCCGGGCACGCGCGGCCGGGTGATGCAGCGCCTGACGGACCTGGCCACCGTGGCGGAGATCGCGGGCCTGTTCCTCACCGGCCCCGCGGGCCTGGCGGTCGGACTGGTCGGCGGCGTGGCGGGGGCCATCGTCGCGGTGGACAGCCTGTCCCGGCGGCACTCGGCGGGCGCGCTCAAGTGGGACTTCCAGACCCTCATGGACGTCTCGGCCATCGTCGGCGGCGTGGCGGGGGTGGCGGCTCCCGCGCTGTCGGCACTGCGCAACGCGCCCCGCTGGGCGAAGCGCGTGGAGCGGCTGCAGGGACTCCTCCACATCTACGGCGTCACCCAGCTCGGCGCGACGGTCATCATCATTCCGTACCAACTCGAGATGGAGCTGGCGGAGTTGGAGAAGTTGCAGGGGCAGCTCAGTCCGGGCCAGCTGGCGGCGCGGCGGGCGGAGGCCATCCTCGGCGCGGTCCGTTCAGGGTTGATGACGGCGGGCTCGGCGGTGCAGATGCTCCACCCGTCCGACGCGGGCAGCTCGCCTCGTGCCGCGGACTCCGAGGACGGTCTCTCCACGCGACCGGCGGAGGGGGAGCCTCGGGTCTCCACGCCGGACGAGGTCCTGGAGCCGGTCTCACGTGAGGCACATGAGGCCCGTGCGCCCGGCGACGAAGGGCCGCTGCCCGTGGATGCCGCGGGGCCGACGGCGCGGCAGCCCGCGAAGAGCGAACGCGTCACGGCGCTGGAGCTCGAGCTGGGTGACCTCCAGGGCAAGGTGGCCGTGGTGGAGCTGGGGCCCCCGGAGTTGAAGGGGCGCTCCACGCGGGTTCGCTACCGCAAGGGCCGGGTCCAGATCGAAGTGGGACCCGAAGCGGGGCCTCACCAGATCCGCACGCATGTGGAGACGGCGCGGCTCCTGCGCCGCTACGAGGGGCCCATCGGCCACATCCGTCAGTTGCTGAGCCGGCTCGTCCAGGCCCTCACGCGCATCCCCGGCTACGGCACGCTCGGCTTCGAGTCCCGGCTGGAGGTGCGCAAGCTGAACCGCATCATCAGCGAGCTGGAGTCCCTCCACGCGGGCATCGACGAACGCATCCAGAGGGTCGGAGACAAAGAGGACTCGGCGCTGGCCCGTGAGAAGGAGTCCGTCCAGCGGGACATCGCGGAGCTGGAGGTCCAGCTCGAACATTACGAGCGGCTCGTCGACTCCCTGGAGGCCGGGCGTGGCTATGTGGCCGCGGAGTACCATGCGGCGACCGCGACCACGCTCTCCACGGTGAAGGCGGAGCTGGCGACCCTCCGGACCGTGCTTGAGAAGGATGGGAATCTGTCGATCGTCACGAGGATCATCGACCAGGCGGCGCTCCTCCAGCACCAGGGCCGGATGACGGGGGTCGAGGCCTGGGTCCAGGACGCCGCGATACACAGCACGACGCCCCGGTTGCTGGAGCTTCGCCTGAGCGAACTCTCCGCGTCCGTGAAACAGGCGTCTTCGTCGCCCGCGGATCTCGTGACCCTGGTTCCGCCGGCCTCGGGGAGCACGGCACCGTTCACGACCTCCGTGACGACGGGCGGCGGGAAGGCCCGCAGGCAGATAGGGGACCGCGAGAAGGCCGCGCGCCAGTGGTTCTCGGGAGACGAAGTGGCCGCGTTCGACCTCTGGGCGGATCGTGAGGTGGGCCGCGGCCGCGATCTCGAGAAGTCCTTGGACACCAGTGGTGGGAAGGGATTGAAGGAATCCGTCGTGAGGGGCTTCGTCGATTCCGTGGCGGACTCAATGGCCCTGACGGAGCAGGCCCACCGGCATGTCGCCAACCTGGTGAGAGATCCTCTCCGTCCCAACCTGCCGCATGAACGTACTGAAAAGGGCGTCCGAATTATTTCGGGGACTGAGGAGGCCAGGATGAAAGATTTCGAGATCCAGCAAGCCTCCGAAATCCAGGCGCGCTCGAAGGAGACAGTCGTCCTCTTCGACAGCGACGCCGGGGGGAAATCCTTTCCGGGCATCGACGGCACCATCGGCTCACCGCCACGCGCCATGCAGCTCAAGTATCTCCCGTCGACCGCCGAGGACTCCGCCTCGCGAGGCCAGGCCATGAAAGCCCTGGTGAAGGCGCGAAATGCTGGATTCAACCATGTGGAGGTCTACATCAAGCCGGATGGCAAGGAGATGAAGGACGTCAAGGCCGGCTGGGGCGGCCCCTTGAAGTCGCACACGAAGGACCCCCGGCCGGTGGGGGACGTCTTCGAGAATCAGATCATCAAGCTCATCGAAATCCAATGTACCGATGGGGTACTTCGGGTCGAGTTCGTGAACGGAACGTACGTCTTCAGGACGACGCACGTCTTCAAGGAGCAGTGATGGCGGGACTCTTCATCAAAGCTTTTGCGCCGGGCGTGGGGACCGCCGAGGCCGCGGCCCGGCTCGCGGAGGCCCTGGCGAAGACTGGCAGGACCATCCACTCGCGGCAGTGGCGTCACGGGGCCGGGCCATCCTCCTCGAGCGGCCCCTGGCGGTTCTCCTGGCGGGTGATCCGCGCCACCGCGAGAGGCGGCACTGCGTTGACCCTCCAGGACGGGCCCTCCGAGCGCTGGGACCTCGACTTCTTCCGGGCGCTGTCCTCGGTGGTGGATGGCGTGGTGGTGGGCATGGACCTGTATGACTCCCTGTCTCGAGAGGGGCTCGCCAGCTTCTTCTCCGGGCGCACAATGGAGGTGGCCCTCGAGGAAGCCAGCAGTCCGCTCATCGCGCTGGGCGGTCCTTCGCTCCACCTGCTCCTCGGTGGCGCCTCCCTGGAGAGCGTGTACGAGGAGCGCTTCGGTAACTTCTGCAACTCCGTGGGCTCCCTCTTGCACGTGGGAGAAGTCCTCGAAGAGGGACACTGGGAGGTGTCGCCTCCCGCCACGGACTATGTGCTGGAGACCCTGCCACCCGAGAGCCTCCTGGTGTTGTCGAATGTCGAGGCGTCGGACTGGAGCGCCGTGGCCGGACGGCTCGCCCCGGGTGGACGGTGGCGCGCGGGACGGACACCGAGCACGAAGACTTCCTTCGTTGAGCTGCGTCACCCGGGCGTTTTCGACGAAGCACGCGTCATCGCCATCTCCAAGGCACTCGCATGTCCCGTCTCGGCCATCGAGTTGGTGTCGGGCGGTTCGCCCTTCCGGTGGGTCGAGGCGAACCAGGGGGACCTGGAGTCGTCGGGCGTGGGCGCGACCGGCATGGATTTCTTCAACGCGCTCGGCCGCGCCGTCTTCTTCCTGGGGGAGGGGCCCGGGCTGGTGTTCGGTCGTGGTTCCGGCGGGTGGCACGAAATCACCGGATGAATCCAGCTTGATTCAAACCCTGGCGCCAGGTCGAAAGACAGACCTCGACGGGGCTTGGGAAAATCGCCGCGAAATAGCCAAGGCATAAATGCCGGTACGTATAGTTGATGGTTTGGCGGGGGCGGTGAGAGTCACATGTCAGTCCCCCCAGGTATAAGCCTCAACGACACACGGACCCGGCGCCAGTCGCGCCGCTCGAATCGCGTCATGACCTGATGGGTCGGGCGTCTGATATTCATTTCAAGGAGAGGTGGCATGGCGACCTATCTGCATCCAGGTGTCTACCTGGAGGAGATTCCGAGCGGTGCAAAGCCTATCGAAGGAGTCGCCACGTCGCTGGCTGCCTTCGTGGGCGCGGCGACGCGGGGTCCTCTGGGCACACCGGTGCTCGTGCACAGTCTGGAGGAGTACGAGCGCACCTTCGGGGCCATCAGCAGTGAGCAAGATGTGATGGGTTTCGCGGTGCTGGCCTACTATCAGAACGGTGGCAAGGACGCGTATGTCGCCCGCGTGGCGGACCCCACGGGGGCCGTGGCGGCCACCGCGACGCTGAACAACGCGGATGTGTCGCCGGACCCGGTGCTCAAGTTGAGCGCCACCAGCCCTGGAGCCTGGGGCAACGGCCTCCACCATCGCGTGGTGCGCTCGGCCTCCACGGCGGCGCCGGCCTTCACGCTCGAAGTGGGCCACATGGAGCTGGTGGACGGGCTGCAACGCTTCAAGGCGGACCTGTCCTTCCCGAACCTGTCCATGAACGAGCGCTCACCGAGCTACGCGCTCTCGGTGGTCAACGGCGACTCCTCGCCGGTGCGGCTCGAGTTCGCCAACGGCACCGTGAAGGACCTGGCCGACTTCGGCAAGCTGACGGGCGCGGCGCTCCACGCGACGGCGGTTCCCGCCAACTACTTCACCACCTTCGGCCTCCCGGAGGAGCTGTCGTTCAGCATCAACCTGGACGCGCTGGGCACGCGCAACTTCACGGTCCTGAAGACGCCCCTGGCGCTCGGCGGGACGGACGCGGCCGCGGACGCGGACAAGGTGGCCGCCGCCATCCAGCAGGCGGTGCGAGGCATCTCCGGCACGGACGCGCCCTTCAAGGACTTCACCTGCACCTACGAAACGGCCACGCGCCAGTTCGTGCTCTCGTCGCCGAAGTCGTCGTACGCCTCCGTGGAGGTCTACGACACGGGCTCGGGCCCCACGCTCGCCAAGGCGATGAAGCTGGACCCGGCCTCCAGCCCCACCGCGGCACACGGCGCCGTGATGCTGACGCCCGCGTCGGTGGAGGCCAGCTCGACGGCGAAGCTCGCGGGCGGGGCGGCCAACGCGCCCCGCCCGGAGGACTTCCAGGCCGTCTTCGGTGGCGCGCTGAGGAAGATCCGCGACATCACCACGGTGGTGCTGCCGGGCAACTCTCTGCCGAGCACCGGCGCGGGCAACGGCGCCGTCGCCGCGGCGCTCGCGCACTGCGAGGAGATGCGCAACCGGGTGCTCATCGTCGACCCGGAGCCTGGCTTCGAGCTGACGTCGGCCTCGCGCGTGGACCAGCTCAAGCTGCCGACGTCCACCTATGCCGTCGCCTACTACCCCTGGGTGAAGGTGGCCAACCCCTTCTACAAGGCGGAGTCGCCGGGCACGAAGAGCCCCACGGTGAAGGTGGCGCCCTCGGCGTTCGCGGCGGGCATGTGGTCGCGCGTCGACGCGCGCCGGGGCGTGTGGAAGGCGCCCGCGGGCGTGGAGACGGGGCTGACGGGCGTGGCGGGCCTGGAGTTCGGTGTGGATGACGGCGTGCAGGACCAGCTCAACCCGCTGGGCGTCAACGCGCTGCGCGCGCTGCCGAACTTCGGCTCGGTCCTCTGGGGGGCTCGCACGCTGGCCACCAAGGTGGACCCGGAGTGGCGCTACGTGTCCGTGCGCCGCACGGCCATCCTCATCGAGCAGAGCGTCTACAACGGCATCCAGTGGGCGGTGTTCGAGCCCAATGACCACCGGTTGCACGCGGCGCTGCGCACCAACATCGGCTCGTTCATGGACGGCCTGTTCCGGGCCGGTGCCTTCCAGGGCGAGAAGGCCTCCGACGCGTACTTCGTCCGCTGCGGTCTGGGCGACACCATGACCCAGGGGGACATCGACCGGGGGCAGGTCATCGTCGTCGTCGGGTTCGCGCCGCTCAAGGCCGCCGAGTTCGTCATCGTCCGCATCCAGCAGAAGCTCCAGCAATAGGTCCACGACCGAGGTGATGAGACATGGCCGCACCAATGTTCACGGTGAACACGCACCGGCACGACCCGTACCGGACCTTCAAGTTCCAACTGCTCATCGACGGCCGTCCGGTGGCCGGGCTCAAGAAGATGGGCGCCCTGAAGAAGAAGACGGAGGCCATCAAGTGGCGCACGGGGGGAGACCCGTCGCACGAGCGCATCCTGCCGGGAGGCACCAGCTACGACCCCATCACCCTGGAGCAGGGGCTGACGCATGACCCCGTGTTCGAGGCCTGGGCCGCCCTGGTGAACAACGTCGAGGGTGACGCGGCGATGTCCTTGAAGAACTTCCGCAAGGACCTGGTGATCAACGTCCTCAACATGCAGGGGCAGGTGGCCATCTCCTACAAGATCCTCCGGGCCTGGGTGTCGGAGTACCAGGCGCTGCCGGACCTGGACTCGCAGGCGATGAACACGGTGGGCATCCAGACGCTCACGCTCCAGCATGAGGGCTGGCAGCGTGACACGAGCGTGCCCGAGCCCGCGGAGACCTGATGCTGCTGCCAGGTGGACTCCTCCGCGCCGGAGCGCTCCGGCGACAGTTCTCCTTCCGCGAACCGGACGGAGTCCTCGAGCTGGAGCTCTCGGAGCTGGCGCGGGGGCGCGGGTCGCTGCCGCGCAAGGTCTCGCGGGTGTTGGCGGCGGCGCTGGAGCACGTGGGCGGTGCTCCGGTGGACGGGGTGCTCGCCGGTGAGCTGTGTGTCGCGGATCGCCAGTTCCTGATGCGAGGACTGGAGCGGCTGCTCGGCCTGGAGCGGTCGTGGCACACGGTGGTGTGCGGCGCGTGCGGCGAGCGGTTCGACTTCGAGCTGCCGGTGTCGCGCTTGCCGGTGAAGCAGGCGGGGGAGGGCTTCCCCTTCGCGGAGGTGGAGACGGGGCAGGGGCGGGTCCGGGTCCGCGTGCCCGCGGGCGCGGACCAGGAGGCCGTCGTGGAGGAAGGGCGGATGGATGCGCACGCGTTGCTGGCGCGCTGCGCGGAGCCGTTGGACGCCTCCACGTGGGACGTGACGCGGCTGGATGCCGCGGACGTGCAGCGCATCGACGAGGCACTGGAGGCGGTGTCTCCAGCGGTGGTGACGCGGGTCCGGGCGCCCTGTGCCGCATGCGGGGGCGTGCGGGAGGTGGAGGTGGATCCGTATGGGTGCCTGTCCATGGACCCGGAGGTGTTGCTGGAGGAGGTCCACACGCTGGCGTCGGCGTACCACTGGAGCGAGCGGGACATCCTCGCGCTCCCGAGGCACCGGCGGCGGCGGTACCTGCGTCTCGTGGAACGGGGCGCGGGTGTGACGACGTGAAACGACTTTGGAGTCCGCGATGGGGTTTCTGGCTGACATCCTTGCCGATGCGCTCCCGCACCGGGTGCCCGAGGCACCGCTGGAAGAGTGGGAGGACACACCTGTGTCCGAGGTCGTCGGGGAAGCACCACCGGCGTGGGGCGGAGAGCCCGCCCCCCGGTCCGCGGACCATGACTGGGAGGCCAGGCCTGACTCCGGAAACGGAAGTCGAGGTCTGGGAAAGGTGGCTAGCGCAGTGGTCCCTCAGGGGCAGGGCGGCATCCTGGCAGGTGCCGTCCGAGTTCCAGTGGAGGCTGGTGGGGAACCGGACCGGGCGACCGGCGAGGACCCCGACAGCCTTGATGTTCTACCCGACCCGGTCCTGGTGAAGTCACGTGGGGCGGGTGGGTTCGAGGTGCCTGACGGCGTGACCGGACTGACGCCGCTTCTTCGTGGAGCGGGGTTGGAAGAAGGCAGGTCCCAGGACACCGAGCTCCCCTCCGTTCCGCCTCTGGCTGCGACAGGCCTGCTCAGGAGAAAGCCACAGGGGTCCGCCACCCCTCCCGCCTTCGTGCCGTCCGTGCCTCCGCGTGTTCCGGAGGCTCGGGGGCCATCGATGCCCGCGTCCCAGGAGGCCGCGCCTGGCCGGTCCTCGGGGCCGGCGGCACCGGGGGCCTTCGTACAAGAAGCCCCAGCGCCGAAGGGACGGGCCGTGCCCGGGTCCGCTTCGTCCGGGTCCACCGCGTCCGAGACTCCAGCTCGTGCCCCGCGCCCGGTGCCGGGCGCGTCCTCCGCCGAGGGCGAGGCGCGGGCGGTTCCCCGGGACGTCGCGCGACAGGCTCCGCCGCCAGGGGAGGCCGCTCCGGCGTTGCCGCCAGGGGAGGCCGCGCGAGGGGCCGCTCCGGCGTTGCTGCCGCGGCGCGAGCTCCAGGAGCCCCGTGTGCACATCGGCGAGGTGCACGTGGTCATCACCGCGCCGGCGCCCGCGCCCGCGTCTTCCTCCGCGATTCCGGGCCAGGGCTCGGACTTGCTCAACCGTCACTACCTCCGGAACGCCTGAGATGGCCCTGCCTGAATCCTCGGTCTCCGTGGCCTGCCGCTCGCTGGCGGACTTCGTTCGCGAGAGCTTCCGCCTGCAGGGGCAGACGGTCCGCGTGCCCATCGGCACGCCCGCCGCCGCCGCGCCCGCCACGGGTGACACGGACCACCGGGTCAACCTGTTCTTCCACCGCTTCGAGCCACCGCCCATGGGCGCGGACGTGCTGCCCGGTCAGACCTGGTTCCTGCGCGTGCACTGCCTGGTGACGGCGTTCGCCGCCGCCGAGGACACGGTGAGCGCGGGGGAGAACGACCTGCGCCTGCTGGGCGAGGTCATCCGCTTCTTCCACGAGAAGCCCGTCATGGACGCGCTGGACGCCTCCGGCGAGGTGGTCCGCTTGCAGCTCATCTTCCAGCCGCTGAGCCTGGATGACATCAACCGCCTCTGGTCCACGCAGAAGGACGTCGTCTACCGGCCGTCCGTGGCCTACGAGGTGGCGCTCGTTCCGGTGGTGCCGCGCACGCGCACGCGCGAGGCGCCTCGCGTGGTGTCCGTGGGGGCCCACGTACAGCCGCGGACGCAACGCGGGCCGGTGCCGGCGGTGCCAGCCTGGACGCCGCCCCTGGCGCGGTTGAGGGTGGACCCGCGGTTGGAGGACTGGGCGCCGCAGGTTGGCTTCGTGCGCGCGGGGACCTGCACGCAGAGCCTGGTGTTCGAGGTGGGCAGCCCGGAGCTGGCGGGCTTCACGCCAGAGGTCGTGGTGGCCGGAGCGGCCGGGGCGAGCGTGCACTTCCGGTGGGACGTCTGGGACCAGACCCTGGGGTGGCGCACGGTGGACACGGCGGTCGACATGACGCCGGCCGTGCTGGAGGTGGACCCGGAGCAGCCGCCCGCAGAGTCGCGTGTGTCGGTGCCGCTGCCCTTCTCGGACCATGCGGGACAGGCCGTGCTCTACGCCGTGCGCCGCTACCGGCGCGCCGCGGACGGGCCGGAGGGCGTGGAGCTCGAGGCGCGGGGCAACCCCGTCTTCGTCACCTTGCATGGAGGTGGCGCATGAGCACGGAACCCCTGCGGGCGGAGGTGGAGCGGGTGGAGTTGCTGGGGCAGTGCCTGTCGCGGCTGCGCCAGGGCGCGTCGTTGGAGGACGCGGTGCTGGAGCGGCTGCGCGAGGCCCAGGCGCGGGTGCGGGTGGCCCGGGAGGATGGCTCGGCGTGGCGCCTGCTCCGCGCGAGCCAGCTCGCTCCCGTCGAGTACGACGTGCTGGCCTGCGCGGTGGCGCCCGAGATGGAGCCTCGCGTCGGCTGGCTCTTCCAGCAGCTCCAGCCTGGCGCGACGCAGCCGGTGTACCCCACGGCGGCGCTCATCCAGGAGCTGCTCGCCTTGCAGCCCGCGGACGGCGCGAGGTTGTCGTCGGTGTTGTCCGAGGACGCGCCCCTGCGGCGCCTGGGGTTGCTGGAGCGCGACGAGGGAGGCCCCTACTCGCCCATCCGGCCGAGCCGTGGCCTCACGCCGCGCCTGCTCGGAGCCCCGGAGCCGCCCCTGTCGCTCCCGGGCGCGTTGCGGGTGCCGGGCACGGCGCGCTGGGAGGAGCTGGTGCTGCCGGAGGCGAAGCTGGCGCTCCTGCGGGAGTTCCTGTTGTGGCTCCAGCATCGCGAGACGGTGGTGGAGCAATGGGGCGGCCGCGCGATGGGAGGCCCCGTGGCGTTGTTCTCCGGCCCGTCCGGGACGGGGAAGACGTTCGCCGCCTCGGTGCTCGCCACGACGATGGGCTGGGAGCTGCACCGCGTGGACCTGGGCGCGCTCGTCAGCAAGTACATCGGGGAGACGGAGAAGAACGTCAGCAAGCTCTTCGACGCGGCCCACGGGCGCGACGTCATCCTCCTCTTCGACGAGGCGGACAGCCTCTTCGGCCGCCGTGGCGAGGTGCGCGAGGCCCGCGACCGGTACGCCAACCAGGAGGTGAGCCACCTGCTGGCGCGAATCGAGCAACACACGGGGCCGTGCATCCTCACCACCAACCTCAAGGGCAACCTGGACCCGGCGTTCGCCCGGCGTTTCCAGATGGTGGTGGAGTTCCCCCGGCCGGACGCCCGCGCGCAGGCGAGGTTGTGGCGGGGGCTGCTGCCGCCGCGTGCGCCGCTGTCGCCGGAGGTGGACCCGGAGGTGCTGGGCGCGGCGGTGAGCCTGTCCGGTGGCGGCATCCGCAACGCCGCGCTGCACGCGGCCTATCTCGCCGCGGGCGCGGGGACCCCCATCGGCATGCGGGAGCTCGCGCTCGCGGTGTGGCGCGAGCTGGGCAAGGAGGGGCGCGACGTGTCCGCCTCGGAGCTGGGGCCCTTGCGCAAGCACCTGCCCAAGGAGCTGGCGCCATGCTGACCATCGACGCGTTGCACCTGCGGCTGCCAGCGGGCTTCGAGCGCCGCGCGGACACGCTCGTCCGGCTCGTCGCGCGCGAGCTGTCTCGCGTGCACGTGGTGAGTGAGGGCACGCACCACGTGCCTTTCGCGAACCTGTCGCTGCACGTGGACCTGTCGCTGCCGGATGGGGAGGTGGCCTCGCGCATCGCCCACGCGCTCGTCACCCATGTCAGGGGCGCGGTGGAGACTGGCCGGGTCGAAGAGGAAGGAGGCCGTGGATGGTGAGGGTGAGCCGGGGCGCGCTGGTGGAGTACGGCCTGTCCGTGCCTCCCCTGGCGCTGGTGTTCGACTTCAATCCGCGCACGCTCTCGCGCACGCGCACGCTCACCTTGCGCACGCCGGGGACGCCAGGGTTGCGCGGGGCCTACGACTTCGCGCTGCCCACGGAGACGCCCCGCGTGGCACAGGGCGTGTCGGTCGAGCCGGAGTCGTTCACGCTGGAGATCCTCCTGGACGCCACCGACCGCATGCACGAAGGCGACGCGGTGGCCGCCACGCTGGGCATCCAGCCGGAGCTGGACACGCTGCGCACGCTGGTCGAGCCGAAGTCGCAGGGGCCGGGAGGGCTTCAGCTGCTGGCCAGCCTGGGGCTCGGGTCGGAGCGGGCCTTCCAGCGCGAGCAGTTCGCGTCGGTGCTGCTGTTCGTCTGGGGTGGCCAGGTGCTGCCCGTGTTCCTGACGTCCGTCCGGGTGGAGGAGACGAACTTCCTGCCCTCGCTGGTGGCCTACCGGGCGACGGTGTCGCTCACGTTGCAGGTCATCGAGGGCAACAACCCGTTCTACCTGCGGGAGAAGGCCCGTCAGCTCGTGGGCGCGGCGGTCAACAGCGGCCGGCTCACCGCGGACCTGCTCAAGGGGGTGCTGTGATGTTCCCGCGTGACTCGCGGTATGCGAAGGCCCGTGCCTTCGACGAGGACCCGGTGTTGGGGGAGGTGTTCCGCGGCGTGAGGCCTCGCGCCATCGGCCCGGCCACCGGCGTGTTGGAGCACGTGGTCCGCTCCGGTGAGCGCCTGGATCTGCTGGCGCGCCACTACTACAACGACGCGAGGCTGTGGTGGCGCATCCTGGACGCCAACCCGGGCTTCCTCTTCGGCGGCGACCTGACGCTCGACAGCTTCGTGGGCCAGGTCATCCTCATCCCCCGGGCCACGGAATAGCGCCATGCTGGCCGACCTGTTCAGCGAGCGCTTCCGGGAACCCGTCGAGTGCGCCATCGAGGTGCGAGGCCGTCCCATCACCTCGCTCTATCCGTTCCTCCGCGAAGCCAGGGTGGAGGTGAGCCGCGACCGGGTCGGCGTGGCGACGCTCGTCTTCGACACGCGCCGCGACGAGAGCGGGCGCTGGACGGTGCAGGACGCGGAGGTCCTGGCCCCCTGGGAGCCCATCCTCATCGAGGCCCGCTTCGGTCAGCACACCGAGGAGGTGCTGCGGGGCTTCGTGCGCGAGGTGCGCGCGGACTATCCCGAGGACATGGGCACCGCCCGCGTCACGGTGTCCTGCCAGGACGAATCGCTGGCGATGGACCGCGAGCACGTGCGGCGCGTGTGGGGCGCGGAGGTCCCGACGTCGGACGGCGTGCTGCTGGCGGAGATCGCCGCGCGCCACGGCCTGGTGGTGGACCCCACCAGCGGCGCCGGCCTGAGCGGATTGGTGGTGCCGCAGGACTCCACCGACATCCGGTTCCTGCGTGCCCGGGCCGAGGCCAACGGGTACGAGCTGCTGGTCCGGGGAGGCGTCATCTACTTCGGCCCCATGCGGCTGGACGCCGAGCCCCAACCGACCATCCGCGTCTACGCGGGCCTGGACACGCACTGCCGCGCGTTGAGCGTCACCACGGACGGGCACCGCCCGAACACGGTGGCGGTGGACCTGGCCCCCTTGTCGGGCGCAGAGCCACGCCGGCAGGAGGTGACGCCGGACCTCCCGCTGCTCGGCACCCAGCAGGCGCACGGTGGCCAAGAGGGGCGCGACTTCACGTGGCTGCTCACCCGCGAGGGGGCCGTGGACGAGGAGGAGCTGCTCGCCCGGGCCCGGCGCAAGGTGAACGACTTCTCCCTGCGCGTGCGCGCGGAAGGGGAGCTGGACGGCACGGCCTACGGTCATGTCCTCAAGGTGGGCCAGCCCGTGGGCGTGGACGGCGTCGGTGAGTGGCTGGGCGGCATCTACTACGTGGACGCCGTCACGCATGTCTTCTCACACGACGGTTACCGGCAGGGGCTGCGCCTCTTGCGCAATGCCTATGGGGACAACCTCGGGGGCGGGGCGCTCAACGTGCTGGGAGGTCTCCTGTGACGCCAGAGCTGCTCACGGAGCTCATCCGGCATACGCGCGACAAGTACTTCGGCAAGTACCGGGGCTTCGTCGCGGACAACCAGGACCCGGACGGATTGGGGCGCCTCAAGTTGAGGGTGCCGTCGGTGCTGGGCTCCGAGTCCTCGCCCTGGGCGCTGCCCTGCGTGCCCTTCGGTGGCGCCGCGGGACATGGCTGGTTCGCCATTCCGGAGGTGGATGCCCAGGTGTGGGTGGAGTTCGAGGAGGGGGACCTGCGCAGGCCCATCTGGACGGGGACGTTCTGGCAGAAGAAGGAGGACGTGCCGGAGGACGCGGCGAAGACGCCTCCCACCACGCGCCTGCTCCGCACGCCCGCGGGCCACGTGTTGCGGTTCGACGACGCGAAGGACGAGGAGGCGGTGCTGCTCCACCACCCGAAGGGGGCTCAGCTGAGCATCGACCCGAAGGGGACGGTGGCGCTGACGGACGCCAAGGGCGCCACGGTGGTGCTGGACGCGGAGGGCGAGGAGCTGCGCGTCGAGGACAGCCACGGCAACTCGCTCGTCCTGTCCTCCAGCGGCGTGCGGGTGGAGGACTCGCACGGCAACACCATCGAGACCGCGTCCTCGGGGGTGAAGGTGAAGGGCCAGCAGGTGGTGGTGGAGGGGACGCAGGTGCTTTTGGGCGGCAGTGGCGGGGAGCCCGTCATCAAGGGGCAGAGCTTCCTCACCCTGTTCGCCACGCACGTGCACACCTCGTCGGCGCCGGGGGGCCCCACGTCGCCGCCCATCCCCCAGGGCGAGATGAGCACGCTGTCGACGTCGGTGATGACGAAGTGAGGGAAAGGGACGAGGGATGAGCGAGCCATTCGATCAGCGTCAGCGCCTGGGGGACCCACCGTGCCTGGCCTTCCCGTTCCGCGTGGAGGCGCAGGGGCCGGCCATCAGCCGGCGCGGCCAGCACGTGCGGGAGCAGATCGAGCAGGTCCTCTTCACCACGCCCGGGGAGCGGGTGTTCCGCCCGGACTTCGGGGGTGGGGCGAAGATGCTGGTGTTCGAACCCAACGGCACGCCGCTGTGGGACGTGACGCGGCGGCGCATGCAGGCGGCGCTGGCGGACGCGCTGCGCGGAGAGGTGGACCCGGGCAGCCTGGAGCTGGAGGTGACGGGCGAGGACGAGAAGCTCCAACTCGTCGTGCGCTACCGCCTCACCACGCTGGGTGTTCCCCAGCAGCAGCTCTTCGCGGTGGGAGGCGTCGGTGGCTGACACGCCCGTCCCTGGAATCCTCTTCGAGCCCGGGCTGCCGGGGTGTGGCCGCCGCGTGGTGCGGGGACTGCCCCGGCCGCTCCCCGACGTGGGCAACGACTTCGACTGGCAGGTGCGCGACTTCGACGGCTTCCGCCGCTTCATGATGGAGGAGCTGGCGGCGCGCATCCCGGAGCGCCAGCGCTGGACGGCGGCGGACATCGAGGTCGTCCTGGTGGAGGTGCTGTCGGCGGTGCTCGACCAGCTGTCGGACATGGCGGACCGGGTCGCCGCCGAGTCCTTCCTGGAGACCGCGCGCCGGCCGGAGTCCGTGCGGCGGCTGTCGCGGCTCATCGGCTACGACGCGGAGCGCATGGCCTTCGCCGCGGGAGACATCCGCACCAACCCGGCGGCGGATGGGGAGGGGGCGAGGGCGGAGCTGGAGCAGGCCTGGGCGGCGAACCCCTTCCTGATGGAGGCGGCGCGGCGCGCGGGGCCTCGCGAGCTGCACGTCCAGCGGCGCATGGTGACGGTGGAGGACTACGGCGGGATGTTGGAGGAGCACCCGCTGGTCCGCCACGCGCAGGCCTCGCTGGAGTGGGGCGGCTCGTGGACCGTCGTGCGGGTGGCCATCATCGGGGGGAATGACCGGGTGCTGGATGCCGTGGAGGGCACGAGCGCGGCGGCCACCACGCCCGCGGACCTGCGCAAGCGCGTGGAGCGCTTCCACATCGAGCGGGGGCTGGATGCGCCGCACTGGCCGGACACCTCCCTGCGCACGTTGCTGGGCGGCTACGTGGAGACGTACCGGATGATTGGCCAGGAGGTGCAGCTCCAGGACGCGGTGCCGGTGGGCATCCAGCTGGCGTTCACCGTCCAGGTGGGGCCGGACTACTTCCAGTCCGAGGTCCGCTCCGCGGTGGAGCAGGCCCTCGGGCGCGGCCCGGGAGGGTTCTTCGAGCCGGGCCGGCTGCGCTTCGGCGAGGACGTCAACGCCAGTGACCTCATCCAGACGCTCACCGCGCTGGAGGGTGTGGAGACGGTGCAGTTGGATCAGCTCAAGCGTTTCGGCGCGCGCTACCTGGACCAGGTGGCCACCGGCCGCATCCTCCTCCAAGGCATCGAGCTGGCCACGTGTGACAACGACCCGGCCCATCCGGAGCGGGGCTCGTACACGTTGAACCTGCGGGGCGGGAGGCGAGGGTGAGCAAGTCATCGGACATCACCCGGTGGAACCGGGCGGGGTTGCGGCGCATCCGCTACGTGGACGCCAACGCGGCCACGCTGCTCGAGGAGCTCCGCGCGCGATTGGACGAGCGCTTCAACCGGCCGGAGGCGTCCGTCCGCTGGCCCGGGATGCAGGCTCCGGTTTCGGAGAGCGAGTCCGAGCGGCAGGCGCGGCTGCTGGCCCAGTACGAGGCCCCGCGTGCCTCCGTGCCGGACTGGGGTTGGGAGATTGCCCGCGCCCTGGCGCGTGCGACGCACGTCCTCACCGAGCACGTGGACGCCTATGCCAACGAGGGCTACCTGGGGACGGCGACCCAGTGGGAGAGCCTGCGCCGGCTGGTGGAGATGATCGACTACCACCCGTCGCCTCCCGCGTCGGCCTTCACTCCGCTGGTGGTGCACGCGAAGGCGGGGACGCGGGGACGGCTGGGGCGAGGCTTCGCGGTGCGGCACTCGCCGCCGGACGGGGGCGCGCCTGTCACGTTCGAGTCGCTCGACGACCTGGACGTGGACGCGGAGCTCAACCTGCTCCGGCCCGCGGGGCATGGGGTGAGTCCGGACGCGCTGGGACACTCCACGAAGAAGCTGGTGTTGGAGGGGAGCCTCTCCGGCATCAACGCGGGGGAGCCCGTCGTCCTCGAGAGCGAGGTGGATGGGCGGTGCGTGGCCTTCGTGGTGGACAGCGTCCTCCAGGAGGCGGGGACCACGACCCTGCGGGTGACCCCCACGCTCCCGAGCAACGTCTTCACCCTCGGGCGCACGCGCGTGCATGTCCGCCCCAAGGAGCGGTTGCCGGTCCAGGGGCCGCTGCGGACGGGCGGCGCGGTGGGGTTGATGCTGCGGCTGGCGGTGGAGCCGCGGGGCCTGCTCGCGGGGGACATCGTCACCGTGTCGGACGGACAGCGGCGCTACTACCGGCGCGTCACCTCCGTGGACGGGAAGAAGGTGGGGTTGGACCGGAGCGTCGGCGAGCTGGCCCTGGCGCAGGCGGTGCTGGCCCGGCCGGTGGTGGTGCCGGTGGCGCGGCAGATGGGGAAGCGGATCATCACTTCGAGCGAGCCGCCCACGGTGGAGTATTTCGTCCAGGTCCCCGGTGCCTGGCAGCGCTTGAACGGGGAGACGCTGGGGGACCCGCGCGCCTTCGAGGACCCGGTGCGGGAGTACGAGGTGCACGTGGTGTCCGCCGCCGAGGTCCCGGTGGAGACCTCCGAGGAGGCGAATCGAGGCTACACCCTGCTCAAGCTCACCCAGCGGCGCGCTGAGGGAGAGACAGAGGAGTCGCTGCTCAACCCGCAGTCCTTCCTGGCGCCGCCGCCCGCGTCCGCAGGGGGCTGGGAGGTGGGCACCTTCCTGATGGCGGAGGACTCGGCGTCGTTGCTGCCGGGGACTTTGTGGGCGGACAAGCCCAAGGGGCTGGGG